>NZ_JABULD010000425.1:0-28207 GCF_014060985.1 Pseudomonas sp. MD195_PC81_125 | reverse complement strand
GAGCCTGCTCGCGAACGCGGTGAGTCAGCCAACACTTATGGCAACTGACCGTCCGTCTTCGCGAGCAGGCTCGCTCCCACAGGGGTACTGCGTTTTACCCATTACTTAGTGAAACAGTACCGCCGTCTTCTGCAGGGTCACCCACACACCCCACGCCAACGGAATGCCTACCACCAGCCATGCGGCGATTGCCAGCGGCTTGCTGCCCGGCGCGGCTTTCCACTCCAGCACGGTGCTCGCATCAGCACCTTTGTCGTGGCCCAGCGCCTGTTCGGCGGCCAGTTCGGCGTCGGTCATGAAGTACTTGTCGGCCACCGGACGCACCAGCAGGTTGCAGAGGAAACCCAGCACCAGCAGACCGGCGAGGATGTACAAGGTGATGTCGTAAGCGGCCGCGCGTTCAACGCCGATGCTCAACTGATACTCACGCAGGTAGTTCACCAGCACCGGACCGAGCACGCCGGCCGCAGCCCAGGCGGTCAGCAGGCGACCATGGATCGCACCGACCATTTGTGTGCCGAACAGGTCGGCCAGATACGCCGGAACGGTCGCAAAACCACCGCCGTACATCGACAAGATGATGCAGAACGCCGCCACGAACAGCGCTACGTTGCCCAGATGGCCCATGTTCGGGATCAGCGCGTACAGGGCAAAACCGAGGGCGAAGAACACGAAGTAAGTGTTTTTGCGACCCAGGTAGTCCGAGAACGAGGCCCAGAAGAAGCGGCCACCGATGTTGAACAGGCTCAGCAGACCGGTGAAGCCGGCAGCAATCGCGGCGATCGAAGCCAGTTGCCCGGCGTCCAGTTGACCAAACGGCACGTCAACGCCCAGCAGCTTGCCGCCGAACACCTCCTGCAGCAGTGGCGAAGCCATGCCGAGAATGCCGATACCGGCCGACACGTTCAGGCACAGCACCAGCCACACCAGACGGAACTGCGGGGTCTTCCACGCCACATTCACGTGCACGTGACGGTGAGTGATCATCGAGTTCGAGGCTTTTTTCGCCGGAGCGGTCCAGCCTTCAGGCTTCCACCCGGTTGGCGGCACGCGGTAAGCCAACGCGCCACCGATCATGAACACGAAGTAGATCGCGGCCATGGCCACGAAGCTCTGCCAGACGCCGACACCGGCAGGCGAAGCGAAGTGGCTCATCAGCGCAGTCGCCAACGGTGCACCGACCATCGCGCCGCCGCCGAAGCCCATGATCGCCATGCCGGTCGCCATGCCGCGCTTGTCCGGGAACCACTTGATCAGGGTCGATACTGGCGAGATATAGCCCAGGCCCAGACCGATACCGCCGATCACGCCGGAGCCGATCCACATCAGCCAGATCTGGTGGGTATAAATCCCCAGTGCCGAGATCAGCAGACCGCCGCACCAGCACAGCGCCGAAACCACACCGGCCTTGCGTGGCCCGGCGTGTTCCAGCCAGCCACCCCAGATCGCGGCCGAGCAGCCGAGGAAGATAAAGAACAGGGTGTAGATCCAGCCGAGCATGGAGATCGGCCAGTCGCATTGCGAAGAGAAGACCTGAGCGATGAAGCTCATGTCCGGTGCGCAAGCCACCGGAGCCGTGACGCCCAGCGCCTTGGACAGCGGCAACCAGAACACCGAGAAACCGTAGGCCATGCCGATGCACAGGTGAATGGCCAAAGCGGCCGGTGGAACCAGCCAACGGTTGAAACCGGGCTTGGCGATAATGCGTTCCTTGGACAGGAACGCAGGCTGGTCGGCGCGAAGGCCGTCCGCCGTGATGCTCGTGCTCATTGTGTATCCCCCAATTATTAGTATGGTTCGCCAGCCACTGCTCACCCTCGGCCTTTATGCACGCAGGCATGACCGTTTTTTCGGGTGAAGCTCCTTGAAGGCGCGACGTTAAGTCGCAGAAGGACGGACGAACCGGCGAAGGTTACCATTTGCACGTGACAGAAAAACCAAACTGATATCACCTTTTTCATGTCATCTGATCTCGTCCCCCACAGGAAAAAGCCATGCCGATCGTTGTCCAAGCGCTGCACGATGCCAGTTACCAGGATCAACAGGATCTGCAGAAAATCTATCGGGACGCCCCGCAATGGCTGTTCGCACCGTATTCCGGGGACGCTCAACTGATCGAAAACAGCCTGGATGACAGCTCTTTGATTGCAGGACGTTTCAATGATCGCCTGCTGGGCGCAGCTCGCCTGACAAGGCACGACCGGGTTTGGTATTTGTCACATTTGTGTGTACGAAAAGTCACCCGGCGCCGTGGGGTGGCCGAGCGTCTGGTGAACCAAGCGCAGAAAATGGCGTCGCAAGCGGGTGCACAACTGCGCCTGCGCGCACCGGCCGGGCACCTTGAAATCCAGGCGCTGGCCATCAAATTGCAAGTGCCGCTGGACGTCCTCGCGACATGACTGCGCCCCGAACCGGGCGGATCCAGCGCTATACTCCCCGGCTAAATTACGAATTCGACTAACTACAAGGACTCGCCCATGAAAGCGTTCGGCAAAATCCTGGGTCTGGTACTTCTCGGGCTGTTGCTGATCATTGTGGCGGCGGGCTTCGCCCTGACCCACCTGTTTGATCCCAACGACTACAAAGACGAGATTCGCCAGATAGCCCGCGACAAGGCCCACATCGAGCTGACGCTCAATGGCGATATCGGCTGGAGCCTGTTTCCGTGGCTTGGCCTGGAACTGCATGAAGCCAGCATCGCCACCCTGATCAATCCGACCGAGCCGTATGCCGATCTGCAAATGCTTGGCCTGTCCGTGCGCGTGCTGCCATTGCTGCGCCGCGAAGTGCAGATGAGCGACGTGCGTGTCGAAGGCCTGAACCTGCGCCTGAAACGCGACAAGTCCGGCCACGGCAACTGGGAAGACATCGGCAAGCTGCCGCCTCCTGCCGTGCCTGCCGGCAGCCCTGCGCCAGCCAGCCCGCCTGTCGCAGAGGCCTCCGCCCAGCCGGAAAAACCGCCGCAGCCGATCCGCCTCGACATCGACAGCCTGACCGTCAACAACGCCCGGGTTGAATACAACGACGAGCAGACCGGCAAACAGTACAGCGCCGAAAGCATCCAGCTGAGCACCGGTGCGGTACACGACTCGACCAACATTCCGCTGAAAGCCACGGCGTTCCTCAGCACCAATCAGCCAGTGCTGCGCGTGCGTACCGAACTCAATGGCGAATTGCGCATCGAGCGTGCATTGCAACGCTACAAGTTCGAAGACATGAAGTTGTCCGGCGAACTGACTGGCGACCCGCTGCAGGGCAAGGCCATGACCTTCTCCGCCCAAGGGCAGATATTGCTGGACAAGGCAGCGAACGTCGCCGAATGGACCGGGATCAAGATATCTGCCAACCAGTTGCGCGCCTTGGGTGAGCTGAAAGCCAACGACCTCGACAAGACTCCGCAGATCACTGGCGGTATCTCGATCGCCCAGTTCGATCTGGCCAAGTTCGTCGACAGCATCGGCCAGACACTGCCAGCGATGGCGCCCGGCAGCCTGAGCAAGGTCGAGCTGGTCAGCCGCGTGGCCGCGACGCCCACCAGCGTGGCCTTCGACAACATCAACCTGAAACTCGACGACAGCAGCTTCAGCGGACGCATTGCCGTTGAGGACTTCGCCAAGCAGTCGCTGCGGGCGATCCTCAAGGCTGACACGTTTGATGTCGACCGCTACCTGCCGCCGAAATCGGAAAAAAGCCAAAAAACGCCACGCAAGTGCGTCAGGCCGAAGTCGCCAGCACCGAAGCCGATGCCATGGCCGGCGCCGGCAGCACACCGCTGCCGGACAAGCCGAGTAAAAGCGCCTGGAGCACCGAGCGCCTGTTGCCGGTCGAGCGCCTGGCCAAACTCGACGTTGATGCCGATCTGAGCTTCGGCCAACTGACCCTCGATAAACTGCCGATCCAGAACGCCGCGCTCAAAGCCACCGGCCAGGGCGGCCTGCTGACCCTGGAAAACCTGCGCGGCGGGCTGTACAACGGCGACTTCGAAGCCAAGGGCACCCTCGATGTGCGTCCAAGCGCGCCAGTGTTGAATCTGCAAACCCGGATCAACCGCGTGCCGGTGGAGAAAATCCTCGAAAGCCAGGGCAAGAACCCGCCAGTCAAAGGTCTGGTCACACTGACCAGCAGTCTCACCGGCAGCGGCAACAGCCAGCAGGCGCTGATCGAAACCCTCAACGGCAACGCCAGTTTCGTGATCAACAACGGCGTGCTGCTCAACGCCAACCTTGAACAGCAACTGTGCAAAGGCATCGCCACGCTTAACCGCAAAACCCTCAGCGGCGAGCCACGGGGCAAGGACACACCGTTCCAGGAACTCAAGGGCAACCTGACCTTGCGCAACGGCGTGGCGAGCAACCCGGACCTCAAGGTGCGCATCCCCGGCATGACCGTCAACGGCGACGGCGACATCGACCTGCGCGTGCTGGGCATGGATTACCGCGTCGGCATCATCGTCGAAGGCGATACCAGCGCCATGCCGGATCCGGCCTGTCAGGTCGGCGAGAAATTCGTCGGCATCGAGTGGCCGCTGCGCTGCCGTGGCCCGCTGGAGCTGGGCGCCAAGGCCTGCCGTGTGGATAACGAACGCCTCGGCCAGGTCGCGACCAAAATGGCCGGAGACAAACTCAGCGAGAAGATCGATGAAAAACTCGGCGACAAGGTCAGCCCGGAATTGAAGAACGCATTGAAAGGGCTGTTCAAGCGATGAGAGCGGAGCAGTTTTCCACGGCGGTGCTGGAATGGTTCGACCGCCACGGCCGCCACGATTTGCCTTGGCAGCAGGACATCAACCCGTATCGGGTGTGGGTCTCGGAGATCATGTTGCAGCAGACCCAGGTCAGCACCGTGCTCAATTACTTCGACCGCTTCATGACCGCGCTGCCGACGGTACAAGCATTGGCCGAAGCGCCGGAGGACGAAGTGCTGCATCTGTGGACGGGGCTGGGTTACTACACCCGCGCGCGCAATTTGCAGAAGACCGCAAAGATCGTCGTCAGCCAGTACGGTGGCGAATTTCCGCGGGACGTCGAAAAGCTGACAGATCTGCCGGGCATCGGCCTGTCCACCGCCGGCGCCATCGCCAGCATCAGCATGGGCCTGCGCGCGCCGATCCTCGATGGCAACGTCAAACGCGTTCTGGCGCGTTTTACTGCGCAAGAGGGTTACCCGGGTGAACCGAAGGTTGCCAGACAGCTGTGGGCCAACGCAGAGCGTTTCACGCCACATGATCGAGTCAACGCCTACACCCAGGCGATGATGGATCTCGGCGCCACGCTGTGCACCCGCAGCAAACCCAGCTGCCTGCTGTGTCCGCTGGAAAAGGGCTGCGAGGCGCACATGCTCGGCCTGGAAACGCGCTACCCGATCCCCAAACCGCGCAAAGCGATACCGCAAAAACGTACGCTGATGCCGATGCTCGCCAATAGCGACGGCGCGATTCTGCTTTATCGCCGTCCCTCCAGCGGTCTGTGGGGCGGTTTGTGGAGCCTGCCGGAACTCGACGATCTCGACGACCTGCAACATCTGGCCGATCAGCACTCGCTGTCCATGGGCGAACAGCAGGCGCTGCCAAGCCTCGTTCACACCTTCAGTCACTTCCAGCTGTCCATCGAACCCTGGCTGGTTCAGGTACAGGAGGCCACCCATCACGTGGCCGAGGCCGACTGGCTCTGGTATAACCTCGCCACCCCGCCGCGCCTGGGCCTTGCTGCCCCGGTCAAAACCTTGCTCGAGCGCGCGGCCGCCGTATTGAACGCAGGAGAGTCGTCATGACCCGCACCATCATGTGCCGCAAGTACAAAGAAGAATTGCCCGCGCTGGAACGCGCTCCTTTCCCGGGCGCCAAAGGTCAGGACATTCTTGACCACGTCTCGGCCAAGGCCTGGGCTGACTGGCAGAAACACCAGACCCTGCTGATCAACGAAAAGCGCCTGAACATGATGAATGCCGAAGACCGCAAATACCTTCAGGGCGAAATGGACAAGTACTTCTCCGGCGAGGATTACGCCAAGGCCGAAGGCTACGTTCCGCCTGCTGAGTAAACCCGCAAAATCCGGGGGCGAATCGTAAGCGACGGAATTAATTTAAGAAATTTTAAAAAAGTCGTTGACGTAAATCCGAAAAACCCTTTTAATGCGCCCCGTTGCCCAGATAGCTCAGTCGGTAGAGCAGGGGATTGAAAATCCCCGTGTCGGCGGTTCGATTCCGTCTCTGGGCACCAAATACCGAAAACCCTGAATCGCAAGATTCAGGGTTTTTTTATGCCTGAAGAAAAGCGAAACACCCACACCGCATAAGAGCAGCCCCTGTTTCTTGCAAGGATGAATCAAGCCAATGGACATGCAAACCTCAAGCAAGCTGACCAACGAATGCGAAGCCAAGACCAAGAAGCCGCAACCTCAATCTCTGGACACGGTTTTTGAGTTCATCGAAAAGCACAATTGGAAACTCTTCCGAATTGCATCACTTGGTTTTGGCTTTTTGATATTTCTTATCTACTTCTGCCAAAACCACTTCTATCCCGACTTCGATCTCTTCAGCTTTCTTTCATTGCTTGCAACTGCCGCGCTCATCGGTGGCCTGATGGTTCTGGTAATTGCCTTTGGCTTTTGCGCACCCGGTTGGACTTGGTCAGAGGCTTTCTTTAGCGACAAGCCGGTACGCGAAGAGCTGGCGTATCGAATCAATGGAAATATGCCCAAGGAGCGCCTCGATCATCGCCTGATCAACCGCTACTTTTTCGCTCCAGGCTTCATATGCATGAGCATCCTATGGATGGCTCTATATTTTTTTGAAGGGGATACCGCCTACACCATCGGCCTTGTAGCAGGACCGTTTCTTAGCGGTCTACTTTTCGGTTCGATTTTGCAGAGAAATTACGAACTCCCTCCCTTTAGCTGGGCCAAGTTCACTGTCACAGCATTTCTCGTATTTTTCATCGCAAACATAGTTGCATTGCTGTCCACACTGGAGGTTGCCAGAGGCGTCCCTGAGGCCGTCAAAGCCGTCGGAGAGTATCCGTTCATGGCAGCCTGCTTCTTTGCCTCACTGGTGGTGTTTACCATCGTCACGGCAATAATCAGAGGCAATCCGCGCTTTGTGCTGATCGTCAGCCCGTTGTTTGCTGTCGTGCTGATGCTGTGGACCAATACCTGGATAGATCTTCCGGGCAAAATCGTCAAACTGCTTGGGCTGGGCAACTATCAAGCCGAACAAGTAATTCTCAGCAGCGATCTCTGCGAAAAATACAAAGCCATTGAGGGTTATGGCATCAAGAGCAATTGCGCATTGAATGACGTGCACGTGATCTGGTCGATGGGCAGTACCACTGTGATGACGTGGCAGTTTGCGAGTCAGGAATTAAAGGTAAAAATCCCCAGCAGCTCAATCCTTTCTACCAGGATCTTTGTGCCGAAAGCTTTACCCAAGCCTAAACCCCTGCCTTCTTCACTGCCAACATCTGACCCAAGCACCCCACAGACGCCATGAGGTGGTGCCGCACCCTTCATTAACTGGCATCCTAGCGCCCATCAAGTCGCCTGATGGCGACCCGCCTTTTCAGGGTCTTGCTGCACACAGGATGATCATTCGCTAACCGGATTACTCCGCTTCACGCCATCCCTGGCAGGCGCGTGACAAGCGCAAGATTGAGTATGAAATACCGAAAACCCTGAATCGCAAGATTCAGGGTTTTTTATGCCTGCGATATGATAGCGGCACAATTCAACCCTCTGCGCAGTCCAGAGAAACCCCGCGAGTCCTTTTTAGGCATCGCAGGTTTTTATTGCACAAATACGTGACGGGGTTCGAACAAAGGCGATCCGCGCTACTTTGGCCGCACCTTAAGGAAGAGGGTCATCCGCTCGATGAACCAGAAAAGAACCCGCATCCCCCTGCCCCATCCGCCACCCTATCGTCAGAGCCGGGTGGCATTCTGGCTGACGGTGCTGGTCGGCGTATTGATCGCCTTCGTTATCGCTGCGTCGACTTATCTGATCATCCACAGCTTGCTCAGCGGCTCCATCACCACCTGGAACCGCTCCGGTCCACGCCATACCTACACCCTGGCGCAGCAACCCCGGATGTTCTGGTTCGAGATCGTGTCGCAGTGCGTCGGCACCGTATTCCTGATAGTCGTCGGCTGGATCGGATTATGGATTCACCGAATGGCCCGCGAGCCCGGTGACAAGCAGAAGGCCAAGCGTACGCGCGATAAATAAAGACCGGCCTCAGAGGGTGTTGACGTAGTCGACCGGCAACAAAACCGTGTCGAGCGCAGCGTCTACCGGCAGTGACACAACGCTAATCAGCGGGCAAACGATCATCATGTAGCAGATGACCGCAGAGGGCATGCCGTCTCCCCCTCTCACGCCAAGCAAGTGCAGGTTGCCATCGACACCTTTGTAGTACGGCTCTGCAGAATCACCGTTCAGGCGCCCCATCATCGTTCCACAACCGGCCAGCAGCAAAACCAGGCTCACCACTGAGCCAATACGCAAAATCCCTTTCAAACCAGCACTTCCTTCGCCACAACAGTAGGCGCGGGATTGTACCCGCGCCTCGACGTTCAATTACACCCAACGTTATCCAGCGTCATTCCAATGGAACACCAGATTGCGCGCAGTACCGCTGCCAACGTCTGTCACGTCACGCCGTGTTTCGCCATTGCGCGTGGCGACCACCGTGTACTTACCGGGTGGCAATTGCACGTAGACCAGCGGACCCGTTTGGCTGAGGGTCAGTACGGTCTGCCCCGGCGACTTTTGAATCACCACATCGACATCAGCGGTGTACTGGTCTTGCGCGCCCACCGCGAACGTCATGTGCAGGTTGTAACCAGTGGATTGTTGAATGGCTTTTGACTCGTCCAGGCCGATCCCGCCGGACAGGTAGTTGATGCCGTTTTGCTGTTGTTGCTGGACTTGCACACCGGCACTGTCGACCGGGTCGAGATTGGCCGCCTGCAACATCGCCGGAAATGCCAATGCCGCCACCGCCGCGATGGGCAGCAGGAATGAAAGAACGCGTTTCATGATGACGACTCCCGGGCTCTTGTAGAGCCCAACCGTTACTCCTTATTTGATCCGGCCAGGGAAGCACGTGTTTTAGAATGATTGGCACTTGGCCAGGGTGCGAAAGGGACTAATTCGAGACGCACGGCGGCTCGAATTTACAGAGTCGCCAACCTTCAATCCGGAACGCACTGCGTTCCGAGTGATTGCGCAGCCCGGCGTTGAAGCTCATTCTCGATCCGTCTTCGCCAAGGCCAAGTCCATATGAATTCACGCAGTCCCGCGTTTAGGCCCGACACAGCAACCGTGAGCGAACCTTTCAAAGAAGCTGCCGCCGATGGCTTTATGCTCGGCGGCTTCACCTGGCGTCACGCCCTGCCCGATGCGCAACGCCCGGTAGTCATCATCAACGCCGCCACCTCGGTACGCTGCCGACATTACTCGCGCTTCGCCGATTACCTGTTCGCCAACGGCTTCGACGTGATCACCTACGACTACCGAGGCATCGGCGAATCGCGTCCGGCAACCCTGAGAGGCCTTGAGGCTTCATGGACCGACTGGGGCGCGCTGGATTTCGAGGCGATGCTCAAGCGCGCGCAACGAGAGCTCCCCGGCCAGCCAATCGATGTGGTCGGCCACAGTTTCGGCGGTTGCGCGGCGGGACTGGGTGAGTCCGGGCAGGTCATTCGTCGGCTGGTGACGGTCGGCGCGCAGTTCGCTTACTGGCCTGACTATGCGCCGGAACAGCGCTGGCGCATGTTCGGCAAATGGCATGTGCTGATGCCGCTTCTGACGCGCCTCTGTGGCTATTTCCCGGGCAAACGCCTTGGCTGGCTGGAGGACACGCCAGCAGGCGTCGTACGCGACTGGAGCACGCCTGCCGCGCGCTACGAGCAGCGTCCGAGCGGCCGTCGACTGCTGAAAACAAGCGGCCGCCTGCCCTTCGCCAACGTCCGCGCAAAGACCTTGGCGATCAGCATCAGCGACGACCCGTACGGTACGATCCCTGCCATCGAACGCCTGCTCGACTACTTCAGCCATGCGCACAAAACCCACTTGCGCATCGAGCCGCAGGACATCGGCGAACAACAAGTCGGACATTTCGCCTTTTTTCGTAGCGCATACCAAGCCACACTATGGCCCATCGCTCTGACCTGGCTGCAAACCGGCGAACTGCCCCCCGACACACCCGGGCGGACAGTGCCGCGCAGCTGAGCCCTTCCCACGCACGACGGAACACACCATGGCCTCCGCCAACAAGCAGCAAAAACGCGCCGCCCGGGCCAAGACCAAGGCCAAGCAGAACCGCACCAAACGCGCCGAGGCGCCGCTCGAACTGGACCCGAACGATGACCGTATCGACTTCGAGTCGGTGGACCTGACCGAGCTGTTCAAGAAAATGATCGACGCCGAGAAGATCAGCCAGCAAGCCATGTGCAGCGCATTCCTCGAAGACCCGCTGCTGGAACTGGTCTACGAGCAGGAAGGCGAAGAAGGCGCAATGGATTTCATCCTCGCCGCGCTGATCGAGTATCGCCAGTGGTCGCAAGAAACCGACGAAGCCGGCGCCCTGGCGTGGATCGAATCCCCGGCCTTCCAGGCCGACTATGTGGCGGCCTCCGACGCGATCGCCGCACACACCCAACAGAAGAACTGAGTTCCCATGGCATCCCTGAACAAGCAACAGAAACGCGCCAAACGCGCCAAGGCCAAAGCCAAGCACATCCGCATGGTCGGCCGTAAACCGCTGGACCAGGACGACAACCTCGGGCATCTGGACGAGCCGATCCCGGAATACACCCTGGCGATGTTCAGCAAAATGCGCGACGCCGAAGCCGTCAGTCGCAACGAAATGCTGCTGACCCTGCTGCGCGAACTGGCGTTCATCATCGTTGACCATCCAGAGCTGCTGGACATGGAAAACGCCGAGAACGAAGGCATGGCCGCCACTCACCTGGCCGCCGACATGCTGATCGACTACCGCATGTGGGCCGACGGCATGGACATCGAAACCGCCCAGGCCTGGCTGACCGAGCCACAATTCATCACCGATTTCGGGATTGCGCTGGATACTTACGGCAAGTCGCTGGAGGACAGCGCCCCCAAAGCCGAGTAACTTTTTGCACCTGACATTCACGCACGATCAAAAAAGGAGGTCAGGTGAAGAAGACAGCTTCATGCAAGGATGGACAATTGCCGAAATCAGAAGACTCAGCTGCGACCCTCCAAAGCAAAACCGTTAAAACTCCCAAGGAAACAACTTGGGATGAATGGTTCGACGAAGAGAAAGGCAGCTCAGACTTTATGCTCTTGCGAGAACAAAGCTGATTACGGATATGTGGCGATGTTTCGCCACCTGCAGCACAAACAAAAACGGCCGCTCGTCATCACTGACAGCGGCCGTTTTGTCATTACGCGTTGCGGATCAGTTCAACACCACCGCACCACGCTTTTCCAGCTTGCGGCGGCGTGCCACCAGCAGGCCGGCGGCGACTACCATGAGGCTCAGCAGGCCGGTTGCGAGGATTTCCACGCGGTGGGCTTCCTGGAACAGCATGATGGTCAGGGCCGCGACGATGAAGATGATCACCGCGTAGGTCAGGCCCGGGAACAGCCACATGCTGAAGACGATTTTCTCGCCACGGGCCATGCGTTGTTTCCGCATGCGCAGTTGCGAGAACGCGATCACCAGGTACACCAGCAATGCGATGGCGCCGGAGCTGGCCAGCAGGAATTCGAACACGGCAGCCGGGGCCACGTAGTTGGCGAAGGTGCAGAGGAACGCCGCGCCGGTCGACAGCATGACAGCCCAGTAAGGCGTACCGCTTTTGTTGACCCGAGTCGACATCGCCGGTGCGTCACCGCGCTTGCCGAGGGAGAACAACATGCGCGACGAGGTGTACAGCGCCGAGTTCAGGCAGCTGGTGACCGCGACCAGCACCACGATGTCGACGATCATTTTCGCGTTCGGAATGCCCATGCGCTCAAGCACGGTCTGGTAGGAACCGAGGTTGGCCAGCGTAGGATCGTTCCACGGCACCAGGGCCACAACGATGAAGATCGATACGAGGTAGAACAGGCCGATCCGCCAGATCACCGAGTTGGTGGCCTTGGAAATCTGCTTGCCCGGGTTCTTCGATTCCGCAGCCGCGATGGTCACGATTTCGGTACCCATGAACGAGAACATGGTGGTCAGGATCGCACCCAGTACCGCACCCATGCCGTTTGGCAGGAAGCCGCCGGAGTCGAACAAGTGCGAAACGCCGCTGACCTGACTGTTCGGCAGGAAACCGAAGATCGCCGCGAGGCCGAGGATGATGAAGCCGATGATCGCCAGGACTTTGATCAGGGCAAACCAGAATTCGAATTCACCGTAGTTTTTCACGCTGAACAGGTTGGTCACCGTGAGCAACATGGTGATGACCAAGGCAAAGGCCCAGATCTCCACGCTCGGAAACCAGGCATGCAGGATGGTCGCGGCAGCGTTGGCTTCCAGTGGAATCACCAATACCCAGAACCACCAGTACAACCAGCCGATGGTGAAGCCAGCCCAGTGCCCGATGGCACGGTCGGCATACGTCGAGAAAGAGCCGGTGTCGGGCGAAGCGACAGCCATTTCACCGAGCATGCGCATCACCAGCACCACCAGGGTACCGGCGGCGGCGTAGGCCAGCAGCACGGCAGGGCCGGCGGCAGCGATGGCGTGGCCGGAGCCAACGAACAGACCGGCGCCGATAACACCGGCGATCGACAACATGGTCACATGACGCGGTTTGAGCCCCTGTTCGAGGCCATTGGAGCTTGGGGTACTGCTCATCGAAACTACCTTTGCGAGGAAAGCGATTGCGTCCGACCTGCCTGATTTTCCTTCTCGTAAAAAGAAACCAACAGGGCGTTCCAGATTCTGCACGCAATAAATGCGCCAAAATGTTTCAAACTCTTCTGGCCCGCGGCTTTGAACGCGACCGGACAGTCATCGCAAGTCCTTAAAATTAATGGCAATTCGCCAGAGCGTTACCCTGCGACTCACTTTTCAAGCGAACAGGCGCACCAGAAACACACTGAAAAAGTGTGGGATGCACAATAAAAGGGCGAATCAGGAACGTTCGGCCGGATAGCGCTTCCAACACCCCGCCAAAGCTGGCAACATCGCGCCTTTTTTTACGCAACACCCACGGGCCTGCACGTTCAAACACCCGTTCGGTTGTTGATGGGGCGACAGTCTGCTGTGCCGATGCGACAACCCGCCACACGCCATCCGCTTACCGCCCGTAGCGCTGTTGGCTGCCATTGAAACGCTATGCTAGCTTGGCCGCCTCGCCAGGAAGGCCCGCCAACAGCAGGAGCGCAACATACATGAGGAACGCACATGGCTGAGGCCACGCCCGCGCTTGAAATCCGCAACTTGCACAAACGCTACGGACAGCTTGAGGTGCTCAAAGGCATCTCGCTGACCGCCCGCGACGGCGATGTGATCTCGATCCTCGGTTCCTCCGGTTCCGGCAAGTCCACGTTCCTGCGTTGCATCAACCTGTTGGAAAACCCGCACCAGGGTCAGATTCTGGTGGCGGGTGAAGAACTCAAGCTCAAGCCCGCCAAGAATGGCGAACTGGTTGCTGCGGATGGCAAACAGATCAACCGCCTGCGTTCCGAGATTGGTTTTGTATTTCAAAACTTTAATCTGTGGCCGCACATGAGCGTGCTCGACAACATCATCGAAGCCCCGCGCCGCGTGCTCGGCCAGAGCAAGGCCGAGGCGATCGAGGTCGCCGAAGCGCTGCTGGCCAAGGTCGGCATCGCCGACAAGCGCCACGCCTACCCGTCGCAATTGTCCGGTGGTCAACAACAACGCGCCGCGATTGCCCGCACGCTGGCGATGCAGCCGAAGGTGATTCTGTTTGACGAGCCCACCTCCGCCCTTGACCCGGAAATGGTTCAGGAAGTACTTAGTGTCATCCGCGCACTGGCCGAAGAAGGCCGCACCATGCTGTTGGTGACCCACGAAATGGGCTTTGCCCGTCAGGTCTCCAGCGAAGTGGTGTTCCTCCACCAGGGGCTGGTGGAAGAGCAAGGATCGCCTCAGCAGGTGTTCGAAAACCCGCTTTCGGCGCGCTGCAAACAATTCATGTCCAGCAACCGCTAACGGAGCAACATGCATGCAGAATTTTAAAAAGGTCTTCCTGGCCGCCGCCGTCACTCTCGCATTCAGCGCCGGGGCCATGGCCGAGACCCTGAAGATGGGCATCGAAGCGGCTTACCCGCCGTTCAACAACAAAGACGCCAGCGGCAACGTGGTCGGCTTCGACAAAGACATCGGCGACGCCCTGTGCGCCAAGATGAAAGTCGAGTGTTCGGTGGTCACCTCCGACTGGGACGGCATCATCCCTGCGCTGAACGCCAAGAAGTTCGACTTCCTGGTGTCCTCGCTGTCGATCACCGAAGAGCGCAAGGGCGCGGTGGACTTCACCGACCCGTACTACTCGAACAAGCTGCAGTTCATCGCGCCGAAAAACGTCGATTTCAAAACCGACAAGGACGCACTCAAAGGCAAGATCATCGGCACCCAGCGCGCCACCCTCGCCGGCACCTGGCTTGAAGACACTTACGGTAGCGACATCGAAGTCAAACTCTACGACACTCAGGAAAACGCCTACCTGGACCTGACCTCCGGTCGTGTCGACGCCATCCTCGCCGACAAGTACGCCAACTACGACTGGCTGAAAACCGATGCAGGCAAGGCCTACGAGTTCAAAGGCGACCCGGTCGTGGAAAGCGACAAAATCGGCATCGCCGTGCGCAAAGGAGACCCGCTGCGCGAGAAGCTGAACGCCGCACTGAAGGAAATCGTCGCTGACGGTACCTACAAGAAAATCAACGACAAGTATTTCCCGTTCAGCATCTATTGATCTGACCTGCGGGACCGGCGCCATCCACCGACGGCGCCGGCTCCCGGCCTTGCCTGCCGCGATTTGAAAAGAAATTCATGATTATCGACCTCTACGGATTCGGCCCGGCCCTCGCTGCCGGTGCGCTGATGACCGTCAAACTGGCGCTGACGGCCCTGTGCCTGGGACTGGTGCTCGGTCTGCTCGGCGCCTTGGCCAAGACTTCCCCCGTACAAGCCGCTGCAGTGGCTTGGCGGCACTTATTCGACCCTGGTGCGTGGCGTCCCGGAATTGCTCTGGGTGCTGTTGATCTATTTCGGTACGGTCAACCTGATGCGCAGCCTCGGTGAGTTTTTCGGCAACCCCGACCTGCAACTCAGCGCCTTCGCCGCCGGTGTAATCGCGTTGGGCCTGTGCTTCGGCGCCTACGCCACGGAAGTGTTTCGCGGCGCAATCCTTGCCATTCCCAAGGGCCATCGCGAAGCCGGCGTGGCGCTGGGCCTGTCGAAATGGCGGATCTTCACCAAGTTGATCATGCCGCAGATGTGGCGCATCGCCCTGCCCGGCCTGGGCAACCTGTTCATGATCCTGATGAAAGACACCGCGCTGGTGTCAGTCATCGGTCTGGAAGAAATCATGCGTCACGCGCAAATCGGCGTGACCGTGTCGAAACAACCGTTCACCTTCTATCTGGTGGCCGCAGTCATGTACCTCGGCCTGACGGTGCTGGCGATGACCGGCATGCACTTCCTGGAAAAACGCGCCGCTCGCGGCTTTGCGAGGAGCGCTTCATGAACTGGGAAGTGATCATCAAGTGGCTGCCGAAACTGGCGCAGGGCGCGACCCTGACCTTGGAGCTGGTCGCGATTGCCGTGATTGCCGGCCTGTTGCTGGCGATTCCGCTGGGCATCGCCCGCTCGTCGAAGCTGTGGTACGTGCGCGCCTTGCCCTACGCCTACATCTTCTTTTTCCGTGGCACGCCACTGTTGGTGCAACTGTTCCTCGTCTATTACGGCCTGGCGCAGTTCGATGCGGTGCGCAGCAGCGCGCTGTGGCCGTACCTGCGCGATCCGTTCTGGTGTACCACCGCGACCATGACCCTGCACACGGCGGCGTACATCGCCGAGATCCTGCGCGGCGCGATCCAGGCGATTCCGCCGGGCGAAATCGAAGCGGCGCGAGCACTGGGCATGTCCAAGCCCAAAGCGATGTTCTACATCATGCTGCCGCGTGCGGCGCGCATCGGCCTGCCGGCCTACAGCAATGAAGTGATCCTGATGCTCAAGGCCAGCGCACTGGCGAGCACCGTGACCCTGCTGGAACTGACCGGCATGGCCCGCACGATCATCGCGCGCACCTACCTGCCGGTGGAAATCTTCTTCGCCGCCGGCGTGTTCTATCTGCTGATGTCCTACGTGCTGGTGCGCGGCTTCAAGCTGCTGGAGCGCTGGCTGCGCGTCGATGCCTGCCAAGGGCGTTGAAACTTCCCACGTGCTGACGGGCGAGGCCCTACTCGCCCGCTTCACCGCGCTGGATGATTTTCTTACGGCGCATCAGGCGCTGTGGAAACCTCGTCCGTTCACTCATCTTTCGCTTCCATGGGAAACCGCCTACCCCGAATTGGCTTCGTGGCTACGCGGACGATCGCTGGAAGATGCAGAGCGTGCACATAATCATCCCGCCGATCTCGCCGATGCCCCGGAGCCGTTCGCCTCATTGGCGGCGTTGTCGGCTGAGCTGAGCGCAGTTGGTGAGTTGCCGGGACATGCGCTGGAAACTGCAGGCCATCGATTGAATGTCGACGTACCGGGACGCAAGTGGCAGCAGATCGAAGCGTTCGGCAGCCGTTTGTCTTTCGCCTCGCCGCCAACGCATTGGCTGGACTGGTGTTCCGGCAAGGGGCATCTGGGCCGGCGCCTGTTGAGCGCCGGGCAACAGCTGACCTGTGTTGAATACGATCCGGCGTTGGTCGCCAGCGGTCAGGCCCTGAGTCAGCGTCATCATTTGCACGCCCTGCATGTCGAGCAGGATGTGCTCGCAACAGATGCGGCAACCGTGCTGAGCGCTCACCACACCCCGGTCGCCCTGCACGCCTGCGGTGATTTGCATGTGCGCCTGATGCAACTGGCAAGCGCGGCCGGATGTCAGCAGATGGCCATCGCCCCGTGCTGTTACAACCGGATTAATCGCAGCGAGTATCGGGCATTGTCCTCAGCGGGTTTGCGATCCGCCCTACAGCTCTCGCTCGAAGATCTGGCGCTGCCCATGAGCGAAACCGTCACCGCCGGTGCAAGAGTCCGACGTCAGCGCGACACCTCCATGGCGCGACGTTTGGCCTTTGATCTGCTGCAACGACAACTGCGCGGAGTAGACGAATACCTGCCCACCCCGTCCCTGCCCAATGCCTGGCTGGACAAACCTTTCGCCGATTACTGCCGCGACCTGGCAGTGCTGAAAGAGTTATCCACAATCGGTACGCCGGATTGGCAGGCACTGGAAGCTGCCGGTTGGCAGCGATTGGCCGAAGTTCGCAACCTGGAATTACTGCGCGGATTGTTCCGACGGCCGCTGGAGCTTTGGCTGAATCTTGATCGAGCCATTTTCCTCAACGAACGGGGATACTTCGTACGGCTCGGCACCTTCTGCGACAGCTCGCTGACGCCGCGTAATTTTCTGCTGCTGGCCGAACGCGCCTGAAACTTTTACAGCCTGTGGATAACTCTGTTGATGGTTTTCCCGTGGATCCAATATCCACGGCCATTGCATGACCAAAACAGCATTGGTCATTTTTTGTTCATATTGATAAAAAACCTGTAAAACAGGGCTTTGCACACAAAATGAGAACGTGTCCGCAAATTCCCCTGCAACGCCAAGGTCGCGCCGATCCGTTGTGCATAAGCTTCCAATCAAAAGGACATAAACGGGGAAATGGGTGCTTGGACAGTGTGGAAATCCTGCCCTCACGCTCAGTCTGGCTTGATCTCGTGGAACCCCAGTCTTGCGGCTAAAAACCCGGAGACACCGCTCACGCCAAGCCTGATCCGGCACCTGCGTAAAAATAGTCTGAATTCAGGGGTTTACAGAACCCACCCAATCGCTATAATCGTCGCCCACACGCCGGTATAGCTCAGTTGGTAGAGCAACTGACTTGTAATCAGTAGGTCCCGGGTTCGACTCCTGGTGCCGGCACCATACAAAACAAAGCCCCTGCAGAAATGCAGGGGCTTTGTTGTTTCTGGAACGTCCACATTACGTCCACACTGCCTCAAGGCTGTGAAGTCCTAAATCGTCATTAATCCGGACGACTCGTCACCGAGGGACGTGCTTCTGCCAGTGCGGGGCGCAGCACCTCGGTTACACCTAAAGCTTTACGGCCTTCATCTGACGTACAGATTCCAGCAAGTCCTCCCGGAATTGTTCCAATTCTTTGAGCGTTAATGAGTTTTTTCCTTCGGTTGCTCAAGGTCGGCCACGAGCAGGCTGTCGAATAAGGTCGCGCTTCAAACCTGACTGATCTCAAACACAAACGAAATCCTGCGTTGACTCGCACTCCACACATAACGCAAATGCTTACCCTGCTTCGGAATCGACACGGCCGGCGGGCGGAACGCAGCGACACATTCGTGGCCCGGCAAACGCACGCTGTTGTAGAGAATTCCCCACGATTCAGACTCGCGCAGTTGTCGGGCAAACGCCTGTGACGGGCCATAGGCTTCCGGATCGGGTTGATGCAAATGTGCAAAACCATCACGGACATCGTGCAGCGGCTTAACCACCCGATTGACGTAAGTCCGCATGGTCAACTCAAGATCCGCTTCGTTGGTGGCCGCGAGGAAGCGTTCCTGGTGATAGCAGGTTTCGGCGATGGCCGCGGCCTGGCTGCTGGCGGCGTAGTAGACGCCGAAGGTGCCATCGGTGAAGCGGCTGCTTTTGCCGATGTGGGTGAACGCCGCCATCACCGGGGTTGAACCGGGGCCGGAGAGCCGGTCTTCGGGGCGCACGCGGGCGAGGATGCCGGCCTGTTCGATCAGGCGATCATTGGTCAGCGCTTCCAGCGCGTAGGCGATTTCCAGGTCTTCGGGGTCGAGCACGTCTTCGAACAGCGCAATCGGCGGGAAGCTGCTGTTGACGATCCGGTAGGCCTTCGGCCATTGCGGCTCAGCCAGCGGTAGGGCCTTCAACCGCGCACCCCGTCGAGGTAACGGCGCACGTCGGCGATGTCGACCACCCTCCCCGCCAGCATGTAATCCAGCGCCGTTCGACCATTGAATGGCGCAGCGGTGTTGGGGCTGCTGACCCAGGTGTAAGCGCGCTCACGGCTGTTGCTGAAGATGATGCTTAACGCCTTGTGAATGCCCATCAGGTACGAGATACGCTCCAGCGTGTCGTGCGGCAGGCGAATGTTCGGCGGCAGGTGTTTGTACTTATAGAACGTGGTGTTGCCGACGCCACCCAACAGCGTGCGTTGCTGCTCGGCGTTGCAACCCCAGCGCTCCATGAGATTGAAGAAAAACTTCAGCGCGACGCGCCCGGCCTCGGGGACGTCGAGTTGTTCGCGTGGGGTGAGGGCTGGCGATGAGGTAGGCATGTTCGTCCTTCTAAGCGGGTCCGCAAGATGAGCGTAGTACACATATGAATTTTTTACATAAAATTATTCGCATACGAATAAACGCCTAAGAATTTCCAAGTTGACACGTTAATGTTCCGTGGCAGAGGATCTGCCTCAAGAGCGCGAAACCGACTGCCATCAGGTGGCGATAGTCGGCGGTAGGAACCCCGTTGATGACCTGAAGATCAGCGCTCGGGTGAGACCTCTACCCTTGTTCAAGGGAGCAAAAAGCCGACAGCAATGTCGGTTTTTTATTGCCTGGTTTATTTGAGCATTTCGCTTGCCTAGTCAAAGTGCTGGCGAACTTTGCCTATGTGCATTCACATGCGGACGCTCTTCAGCGCCCCGTGAATGGCGGCTCTAGAGTCGCAACAAACTGGTGAAGACTAAATTGGAAAGCATCCCTGATGCTAAGGGCACTCGCGCTCAAAGCTGAAAAATATGCGCATATCTCGCCGGGGAAATTACAGGAGCCATAAGCCGTTTCTCCTCGAAAAACCCGCCCTGCGCACCAAAACCACGCACTTTTCTTGACCCCAATCACCCCCACGTCATCAAAAATCCCGATCCTGTGTCAGCTTCCAGCCATCGGCAGGGACATCAATTCGCTACTAAATCCGCGACAACTATGCTCAGGTGCTGGAATATAGCCGGCATATGACGCCGGATCGGCAGTCTCGTAAACAACAATACCCAGCCCACTTCAGAGGGCATTACCCATGGATAGCAGAACCTTACGCAACCTCATGCGCATCGTGCAGACCGGCTCGTTGTCGGCCGCAGCCGAGCATTCGTGCCTGACTGTGCAGGCCCTGGCCGCGCAGTTGAACAAGGTCGAAGAGCAGTTCGGTTTCCGCTTGTTTCGACGTTCCAACAAAGGGCTGACGCTGACGCCGCAAGGCACGGAGCTGACGCCCTACATGGACAAAGTGCTGATTGCCACGCGACAGATGGAAGAAAAGGTCGAGGCGCTCAAGGTGCCGGGCCAGCGCACGTTGAAGGTCGCGTTGAACAACACGTTGTCGTCTGACTTCAACCGGCGAATGATCGGACGCCTGATTGAGGTGTTTCCCGATTACCAGATGGAATTCAGCTACGCCGAGTCGATGGAAAACCTCAGCAAGCTGAAGAATGAGGACTTTGACCTCGCGGTGCTGATCGGCCCGCAGCGGCCGGGTTTGCCGAGCATTGTTTTGCCGGATGTGCAGGTGCAGGTGGTCGGTGCCCATTGCGGGCAGGAAAACGATCCACTGACGTTGCTGGGCAACAAGTTTCAGGTGCGTCCTGCGGAAGATTGTCCGTATTCCCACAGTTTCCTGCGTTTTCTCGACGCCGGACTGGGCAATCACGAGAACGGTCAGCGCATGGTTTATTCCTGCAGCGAGACCCTGACGCTGTCGTTGATCACGCAGATGGACGCAGTCGGCATGGTGTCGCGTGAGGCCGCACAAAAGAACGGCCTGACGATCTTCCCCGGTTTCGAGGATTTTCTCGAAGTGCGTCTGGCGGTGAACAACCCGAACCTGTCAGGCCAGGCCCTGAACGACGTGGTCGATCTGCCGCTACATGAACGAGCCGAGCGCAATGTACGCAGCCGTCCCAACCGCCACACTGAGAAAGAGGTTTTTGCTGAAATACGCACATAGCAACGTCGGAATGGCTGCATAAAATTCCGGGCGATCGAGCTGTATGTGCTGATCCTTGATCAACAAGGGTGTCAGGCTGATCGCAGCGACGATCGCCACCGGCAAGTATTCCAGCGCCCGCGCAACGAATGGCGGCCAGTGCTCGGTGTTGACTTGCAGCGGCAGCGCGCGTGGCAGGAAGGTCACGGCCATCATCAGCGCGACCACCAGAATCAGGAACGTTTGGTCAGGCATACACCCACTCCGCAGCCCACAAACGTGGCGATGAAAACATTGAATGGCGAAGTGCCGACCAGGCTCAGCGCGCCCATGCAGACGACGGCAGCCGCGGCGGCGATGAGTTTGTTGCGGGTGTTGCACAGCGACACCAGCACGTAGAGCATCATCGCGGTCAGCGCGTAGTCGAGCTGATATTTGATCAGGTGCGACGCATATTGCGCGCAGACAGCGCCCAACAATCCTCCCAGCACCCATGAGGTGTGGCAGAACAGGTTGAAGCCGATCAGGTAACGGATGTTGACCGGCGCGCCGGTGCCCAGTTTGACGCTGTGAAACGCGAAGGATTCGTCGGTCAGTCCACCGGCGTAGGCCCAGCGTTCCATGCGACTGAGGCCCAGTGCGCGCAGGGCCTTGGCCATGTACACCGACATCAGCATGTGCCGCGCATTGATCAGGAAGGTGGTCAATACGATGGTGGTCAGCGACGCACCACTGGAGATCAGCGCCAGCGCGGCAAATTGCGAAGCGCCGGCGTAGACGAATAAACACATCGCCACCGGCAGCCACATCGGCAGCCCGGCATTGACCGCCATCAGCCCGAACACGAATGACACCGTGAAGTAACCGGCCACCACCGGGCTGGCTTCGGCAAACGTGCGCGATGGCTGATGGGCAGCCATCAGCGGCGCACTGCCGGACGTTTCATTCATAGATCCCTCTCAAATGTCCGCTCGCCGTGGGGTTCGCAAAAACCCTGGGCAGTCCAGAATCGCTTGCCCGCGAGGTTAGCATCGTCGACGAACAGAAACATCCGTAATACACCGACCCGTTTCATGTCGGACGACGCCGCTTCCACCAGCCGCTGGCCGACGCCCTGGCTGCGATAGCTTGGGCTGACCGCCAAGTGGTTGATGGTGCCGCGACTGCCGAGCATGCCGCCAAGCACCGCACCGACGATTTCGCCCGCGACGTCGAAGGCCAGATAGGCGGTGGTGGTCTTCTGGATCAACACGCCGCGCAGGCATTTGGCGTCCTGCCATTCGCAGAACGACACTTCGTCGAACTGGCGGAAGAAGCGCTCCATGCGCTGCGCGTCCTTGGCGGTGGCACGTCGCAGCACCACCGGCGTCGAGCACTCGACGCCGTCGATTGGGGTGATCTGATTAGCGAACAATGTCGAAAGCGGTCCCGGGCCGCGAGAAGGAAATCGCCAGAATCTGCCGGTACGCCATGGCATGCGTGTGGGTGTTGCGCGCGGGGGTCACGTAGTGGCGCATGTCGCGGTCAAGGAAGTAGGTGGTGTCGAGAATTTCCTGGTAGGTGGTCGACGCCAATTGATGCTCGTGGATATCGTAAAGACGACTCTCCGCCCCCTCGACATTGTTGCGCCCCCAGAAGTGCACGCCGCTGAACGGATAGCCGTCGCAGTGAATCCCTTCCGGGGTGATTTCCAGCTGCTTGCCGGGTTTGATCTCGATGCGGATCTGATGAATCTGGCACTGCCAGATTTCATCGTGCAGTTCTTCCGGCAGCACGCTTTTGTACACTTCAAAATCGGTGTCGATCAGGCTGCGCATCACCGGCGAAGTAATCACTTCATCGGAGAAGTCCTGAAAGTGCCGCACAACACCGCCCACGTAGGCGTTGTTTTCCTTGGACTGCACGTAGGCGCGATGCTCGAGTTGCTTGAGCTCACGTGTTTTCGGGTTGTATTCAAAGTCGCTGTAACGACGGTAACGCATGCCGGCTTCGGCCTGACCGTAGTAACTGTCTGGCTCCATGTTTTCCCAACTTTTGGTCAGTCTGACGAAGTCGGCAAAATGACCGTAGAGATTGAAGTCACCACCCTGGACGTTGACATATTTGTCGCGCCGTAGCGATTCGCCCACTTCTCTGTTCAAAACGATCATTACCAAATTCTCCGCTACGTTGAGCGGCCTAATCTATTAGGTGGAGAATTTGCGTCCATGAGAAAGAATTTCAGGCATTTAAAGCCCTGTTTGAAATGGTACTTGAAGGCGCTTGAAAACCACTTTTACGTGACAAAAACACGGGTTTTTTTCCGGTTTTCGCAGAAAAAGACCTCGAAAAAAAACCCCGAGCCAGTCGGGGTTTTCTCATGTTTCTTACACCGGATCGTTCATCAGAAGATGTTGATCGGGTAATCCACGAATACACGCAACTCGTTGCCGCTGACGTTGTACTCGCTGGATTTCTGCGACACGCGCAGGATCGAGCTGCGCAATTTCACGCTCAAGTCTTTCGCCGGACCACTTTGTACGACGTATTTGACCTGGTTGAAAATCTCGCGCTCGGTGCCGCCTTCGCTGGTGGAGGTGGTGATGTTGTCGCCACGCACATAAGCGAAGTTGTAGCTCAGACCCGGTACGCCGAATGCGCCGAAGTCCAGGCCGTAACCCAACTGCCAGCTGCGCTCGTCTTCGGCGTTGAAGTCCGACCAGTAGGAGTTGGCCAGGTAGATGGTGTTGCCACCGTCACCGACACGACCTTGCTCTTTCTGATAGCCGCCGTAAGCGTAGCCCAGGTTGCTGTCGCCGGTGGAGCGCTGATGCGCCACGGTGAACGAGTGCGGGCCGGTGGCGAACGTTGCTGCCAGGCTCCAGATCTTGTTGTCATCACCGGTAGCGCCACTTTCGCGGACGTAAGAGTCGTCCAGCTTGGTGCGATAGCCGTTGAAGTCCAGGGTCAGGGACTGATCCTTGTCGATCGGGAACACGTAGTTGGCGTTCACGTATTGCTTCTTCAGCACGTCTTCGACGTCGGAAGCGTACAGCGCCGCCTTGAATTGTTCGGTGAACTGATAGCTACCGCCCAACACGTTGATCGCCTTCAGACCACCGCTGTCACGGCCTTCAGCGCTTTTGCGCGACTCGGCAGTGAAACGACCGGCGTCCAGTTGCAGGCCTTTGATCTCTTTGGAAGTGATCAAGGTACCGGTGTAGCTTTCCGGCAGCAGACGCGAATTGTCATAGTTCAGCACCGGCAGGGCCGGCATCTGGTCACCGTAGGTCAGCACGGTGTTGGACAGACGGAATTTGACCGCAGCGCCGCCCTTGGACAGGTCATTGGCAGGCTTGCCGCTGTCGCCACGTTTGAAGAAGTCGATACCGCCGGCACCGCTGCGATCTTCGCTGCGTTCCAGGTTCAGGGCGTACAGGCCGAAAGCATCGACACCCACGCCGATGGTGCCTTGGGTGAAGCCGGACGAGAACGTACCGATAGCCGCTTGGCCCCACTCGGATTTGTCCGCGTTGCCGTCTTTGTAATCACGGTTGATGTAGGCATTGCGCAGCAGCACTTTGAGGCTGCTGTCTTCTACAAAACCCTTGGACTCGGCCTGGCCGTCAGCCATGGCCTGTGTGGCACTCAACATCCCCAGTGCGATCAGACTGATTCGCTTGTTCAACATTTTGTTTTCCTTATTACGGGTTGAAACGCGCTGTGTCGAACGGCTGAAACGGCGCTATTGCACTCTTTTTTCACCCCGAAACAAAAAGACCCGCCCACGGTTATACCGTGTCGGGCCCTTTTATTATTCTTGAGTCATGGCGGTTGGCCACAGGCGTTGGGCCGAATCGTAGCCGCGCCCTCAATAATGTGTCAATTTCAAGAATCGTCTTTAAATAGGTAAAAATCGTCTAAGAATCGTAAATTTTGCGATAGCGCATTGCTCGGAAATGCGCTCAGCCAGTGAATCCAGTTCGATTACGCGCAGCCGTCGAGACCGCATTGCGCGGCGGATTGCCCCGGCTCAACCGCGACCGCCGCTTGTCCCAACCAGTCGGCGAAAGACTGCGGCTTGCCAAGCCATGGGCTGATGTCGATCAGGGTGAATTGCCCGTCCTGCTCCAGCGCCAATGTTGGAAAACCCTGGCCGCCCAGTTGCGCCAAGAGTGCGCGGCTGGCTTTCACATGCGCTGTCGTATCAACGGATTTAAACGCAGCCGCAAAGGTGTTCTCGGCGTAGCCCAACTCACTGGCGAGTTCGAACAGTACGGATTCATCCGCAATCCGCCGTCCCTCAACGTAATGCGCCGTTTGCAAACGCCCAAGCAATTGCAGGCCACGGCCGTCGATGGACTCTGCCGCCATCACCGCTGCGATCGGCGGCGTCGAATCGAAAACCGCCGATTGATCCCGCAGCAGACCTTCGAAATACGCCTCGCCAAAAGGTAGCGCGGTGTATTCGGCGATGCGCCGGTCGTGGGGCATGACGTAATCACGCAGTTGCGGCGAAACGCGCTGACGGCTCGCGCCGCTCATCATTCCGCCCGCATGGGCAATGACCGGCAGCACTTGCTGTGCCGCTTGCACCAGCGGTTTGGCGCCGTAGCACCAGCCGCACAATGGATCGTATATGTAGTGAAGGATCATGAGAGAACTCCGGCAACCAATCAGGAAAATTCGATGCCGGCAGACTATTCCTACGCGTGTTGGGGAAAAACGCCGGAATGGCTCTCAGACTGTTCCGAGAATCGGTCGAATGGATTACCTGATCAGGTTGTATCGAAATCGACATAAATTGAAACAATCTGACAGGGGAACTTCTCAGGAATAAATAACGGCAGCAAATGCAAAGCATTACCATTCGCGCGTTTGAATTTCCCTACTCTTTCGGATGTGCTTTTCCATGCCTGCCCCGTTCAGCCTCACGCCCGTCACCCTTGGATTGTCTGCGGTTCTGTCTAGCGGTTTTGCTTATTCCGCCACTGAACTGCCCGCCACGGCGATCAGCGCCGAAGAACAAGCAGAAGACCCGCGCGTCAAGATCAGCACCACTGCGACCCGCACCATGACCCCGGTGCGTTATGTGCCGCAGGCCATCGACTCGATCAAGACCTCGAACGTCGCCGACTACGGCACCAACGACATAGGCGATGCTCTGAGCGGCATTCCCAACGTCAGCAGCAGCGCCGACACGCGCTTCGACAGCCTGCGCATCCGCGGCTTCGACGCCAGCAACGACTTCTATCTGGACGGCATTCGCGACGACAGCCAGTACAAGCGCGACCTGCACAACATCGAGCGGGTCGAGGTGCTCAAAGGTCCGGCGGCGGTACTTTACGGCCGTGGCAGCCAGGGCGGGATCGTCAACCGCGTGAGCAAGCTGCCCGAGTTCGGCCGTCGCTCGACCATCGAAGCCCAAGGCGGCAGCGAAGACCTGCGCAGCCTGTACGCCGACCTCAGCACCGACCCCAGCGAAAACCTCAGTCTGCGCCTGAACATGGGCAATATGGATGAAACCAGCTTCCGCGACGGCGTCAGCGGCAATCGCCAGCTGTTCGCGCCGTCGATGAGCTGGCAGCTGACTCCGGACCTGAACTGGCTGGTGCAATACGAATACAGCCGCTACAACCGCACCCCGGATCGCGGCATTCCCGGTGTGAATGGCCGCCCGGCGGACGTCAGTCGCGAGACCACTTACGGCAACGATCACGATTTCATCGACGACAAGGCGCAGTCCCTGCGTTCGAAACTCACCTACGAGATCAACGACAACTGGCAGCTGCGCCAGACCTTGGGGGTATTCAAGCTCGACAGCGATTTCGACAACACCTACCTGACCAGCTTCGATCCGAAAACCAACAAGGTTGCGCGCCAGCACTGGCAGCAGGATCTGACCACCCGCAACGTCTATAACAACCTCGAACTGGAAGGCGGTTTCGATACCTTTGGCCTTGAGCATCGCCTGCTGACCGGCGTCGAGATCGGCAGCCAGCGCCGCGATCCGAAGTTGTACAACGCCGCGACCGGCAGGACCCCGAGCGCGCAGCCGGTGCCTTCCCTTGACCTGTTCAACCCCAACCGCGAGCTCCGCCACACCGGCAGCATGCAGGTGTTCAGCGACAGCCACACCGAAGTCGAAAGCCGCGCGGTGTACGTACAGGATCAGTTGCGTCTGAACGAGCAATGGCAACTGCTGGCCGGCTTGCGCTACGACACGTTCGATATCGAGTCGACCAACCAGCTCAAGAACCTCACTGAGAATCGTGACAGCCACAGCACCAGCCCGCGCTTCGGGATTGTCTGGACGCCACTGCAGAATCATTCGTTCTATGCCTCGTGGTCGAAGACTTTCTCGCCCGTCGGCGGCGGCCTGATCGGCATCACCCCTGGTGCTGCCGGCAATAGCAACGACTTGAGTCCGGAGCTGACCAAACAGAAAGAAATCGGCGTGAAAAGCGACTGGCTGGATGATCGCTTGAGCACCACTCTGGCGGTCTACGACCTGGAACTTTACAACCGCCGCACCAGCGACCCGAACGATCCGACCCTGACCGTCATGACCGGTCTTCAGCGCTCACGGGGGGTGGAACTGACCGCCACCGGCAAACTGGTCGGCAACTGGTACATGCGCGGTGGCGTCGGCGTGCAGGACACCACCATCGAGAAGGACAACAACGGCCTGGAAGGCAAACGCGTCAACAACGTAGCCAAACACAACGGCAGCCTGTTCCTGACCTGGAAACCGGAAATGGGCTGGTACGGCGAAACCGGTCTGACCCTGGTTGGCCAGCGTTATGCCGACAACGCCAACACCACCGTGCTGCCGGGGTATGGCCGCTGGGATGCGCTGCTCGGCTACCACTTCAAGGACTGGGACTTGCGCGCGGCACTGAACAACATCACCGACCGCGAGTATTACGCCTCGGCCACCAGCCAATATCAGATCCAGCCAGGCGCACCGCGCAGCGTGGTGATGACCGGTACCTACAGTTTTTAAAAGCAGGATCAAAAGATCGCAGCCTTCGGCAGCTCCTGCATGGGGGTGGTGTGCTTTCCCCTGTAGGAGCTGCCGAAAGGCTGCGATCTTTTTTC
>NZ_JABULD010000123.1:0-8858 GCF_014060985.1 Pseudomonas sp. MD195_PC81_125 | reverse complement strand
CTATCGTAATAACCATTTATTTTGTTTCTGGTAGTGCTCGTATTACAGTGTTGTCGATATTCATTACATGTTTATCAGATCTAGTTGGGTGATATCACCCTGACAGTTGGGCTCATATTTTCAGGTCGAAAAATGGGGGCAAGCCGGAAGATAAATCTGTTCCCTTCCGGTTGGCCAGTAACCTGACGTTGGGTGTATTTACTGGGTGCAATCACTGGTATGAACGCAGCCATGATCATCCATATAGATTAGGACTTTTAAATTGTTGTCGGCTATCCAGAATGGAAACCCAGTCGTTTCGGAAAATAGCATTTTAAGATCTGCAGAGGTTTCTAGCTTCCAAGCATGAATCTTACTGTCTTGAACTATTAGGAACGGTTTTTCAAAATTTTGGAGCTTGTCGACTTTTTTCCAGAATTCTGGATCGTGTTTTTTTTGAGTGTTCTTCAAGTGGTAAGGGTCGAGACCCTTTGTTTCAGGGAAAAAAAATAATGTTGTTAGCCTGGTGATTAATTTAGACAGTTCATCGTCGCATAGTTTCTCATGCGCTAAGGACTGCTCTGCCAATGTTGAGTCTATTTCTTTTTCTAGGTAGTTCATTGAGGGTCTCCAATTCTCGCGCGTGATACAGGCACGGATTCTAACAAAATATGTCCTCTAACAGCCCCACCTGTACCCCGTTTGCCAGGCGTTTGATACCCGACATGAGGGTCTGCAGGACCGTCGGTGGATGGAACGAGACGAGGATCATCGATGTTCACCTCTGCACCCTTATTTTTGCCCTCTAGTACGCGCCATTCCGTAGGATAAGATTTTCCGTATTGGTCTTTACCCCACTTGGTAACTGTAAATTCATTTTTTGGTACGCCAGTTCGAGTAAATGCCTCGTCTAATCCTTTATGCATCTGCTGATACGACGTTCCTGGCGTATGTCTCCAGTCGAGGTCAACCTCTGAATTGAATTTCCATGTCCCACCTGGAACCGGTTGTGGGCAATTTGTTGGACCACTGGCCAAGCCTAGAGGATCTACCCACCCAGTAGGGTTAGGCACGTACTGGTAGTTATTCAACCCGCCCGCAAGCTTGATCGGGTCCGGCGTCAAAAACCGTCCAGTGCCCGGATTGTAGTAGCGGTGCCGGTTGTAATGTAACCCCGTCTCGGCGTCGAAATACTGACCCTGGAAGCGCAGCGGGTTATCGATCTCGCTGACGTCCAGCGCCGCGAGGTTACCGTAGGCGCGGTACTTGGCCGACCACATGATCTCGCCACTGTAGTCGGTGAGTTCCTGCGGTGTGCCCAGATGATCGAGTTGGTAGTAAAACGGCGTGGCTTTGCGCGGGCCTTCGCCATCGAGCATCGCCAGTGGGCGGAAGCTGCCGGGCTCATAGATGTAGCTGCGGTAGCGGTTTTCGGCGCTTTCAGCGATCAGACGTTCGCCTTGCCACAGGAATTCCGTGGTGTGACCGTCGACGGTTTTTTCGATGCGTCGGCCGAAGGCGTCGTATTTGTAGGATGCGGTACTGCCGCCCGGCAGGCTTACGCCGATTAGGCGGTGCTGGCAGTCGTAGCGGTATTCGGTGACGAGTTTCTGGCCGGTACCACGGCGTTCGCGGATCAGGTTGCCGTAGGCATCGTAGTCGTAATGGCGGTCGCCTTGCATCAGCAGACGGTTGCCTTTGACGTTGGCGAGGTTGGCTGTTCCTTCGTTGTTCTGACCGAGCAGGTTACCCGCCGGGTCGTGGGCGAAGCTTTCCGGTGTCGTGCCGCGTACGCTAATGAGCCGATCAAGCGGATCGTAGTGATAGCTGCGATTGCCCTTGCGGCTGTCATCGATACCGGCGAGGTTGCCGTTGGCGTCGTAGTTGTAGCGACGCTGGAACAGGTTTTTATCACGCTGGCCGACGGTGTGTGCTTGCAGGCGGCCTTGTTCGTCGTACTGGTATTGGCTGAGCAGCAGACCTTGTTGGCGTTGCTGTTCGCGACCGGCGCTGAACTGGTGATCGGTCAGACGTGAGCCGTTGAGGTCGATGCTGCTCAGGCGTCCGCCGGACAGGTGACGGTAGTCGAGTGTGCTGCCGTCAGGGAGGCGGCAGTGACTCAGTTGGCCAACGCTGTCGTATTCGTAACGCGTGGAGCCCCAGCCCTGGTGTTCGGTGATCAGGCGATCCTGCACGTCGTATTCATAGGCGAGCGGCCAGTGGCCGTCGTCGACGTTTACCAGGCGGCCGAGAGCGTCGTAGCTGTAGTGAATCTCCTCGCCATCGGCGAGGGTTTTTACCAGCAGACGGCCAGCGGCGTCGCGTTGATACTCGGTAACGAGTTCGCTGCCGTCATCACCGAATTCGGTTTTCTTCAGCAACTGGCCGTTGAGGTCGTATTCGTAGGCCGTGCGGCGACCGTCGAAGCCGGTTTCCTGTTGGATCAGGCCGTTCGAGTAGTAATCGAGATGGTAATGTTCGCCGCGCTCGTTTTCGATGTCGGTGAGCAGCAGACGCGAGTTGTCGTAGCGATAGCGCAGTTGGCTGCCGTCCGGATTGATGCGGCGGCTGACCAGGTGCAAGTTTTCCGCATACTCATATCGCGTGACGCGACCGAGTTCGTCGCGTTCGGCGGTGACGTTGCCATAGGCGTTGTAGGTGAAGGCACGTGTTGCGCCGCCCGGCAGCGTGACTTGTGCCAGGCGGTTGGCCGCATCCCATTGGTAGTGGGTGATGGCGCCGGATTCTTCCTGGCGGGTAATCTGCCGACCCAGTGCGTCGTAGCGATACTTGCGTTGACCGCCGTCCGGCAGGCGTTCTTCCAGTAACTGCCCGAGGTTGTTCCAACCGAGTTGATGGCGGCTGCCATCGGGGTGGCGGATCTCCAGCAGGCGACCCTGGGCATCGTAGCTGTATAGCGTGGCATTGCCGTTCGGGTCGATTTGCTGGGTGATGTCGCCCTGACGGTTGCGTTGGTACTTCCAGCTGGCTTTGCCGCGATGAACATCGCTGACGAAACCATTGATGTATTCATACGTGGTCGCTTCGTCTTCCGGCGGGATGACGGCAGTCATCAGTCCGTTGTCGTCGTACCGGTATTCGGTGACGGCACCCAAAGGATCCTTTTCCGCGATCAACTGACCTTTGTCGTTATAGGCCTTGAGGTGTTCGGCGCCGTCCGGGTCGACCTTGCTGATCAGTCGCGCCTGGTCGTCGTGGGTGTAGACCTCTTCGCTGCCGTCGGCGTTGGTTACCGTTACGCTGCCTTTATCGTCCCAGGCGTAATGCGCTTCCATCTGCGAGAAGTTGGCCCAGTGACGGATGCAGCGAGACAGTTTGCCTTCGTTCTCCCACTCCCAATAGAAGGCCGCGCCGCCCGCCAGTTGCCGCTCCAGAATCACGTGCTGTTCGTTGTAGCGATAGCGCTCGGCTTCGCCGGCCGCGTTCTTCGCTTCGATCAGACGGTGCTGTGCGTCATAGCTGTACGTCACCAGCGTTTGAACGGTGTTCCAGGTATCTTCCAGGTTGTCCGCCGGCAGGAACTGTTGATAGTCCACAGCAATAATGTGTTTGCGGTCATAGCGCAGCAGCAGGGCGCGACCGGCACCGTTATCGAGGCGCTTGATTCGACCGTGGATATCGCGCGTGACGTGCAGCCGATTGCCATAGCTGTCGCTGATGGCGATCAGGGTGGCGCCTTTGCTGTTGAAGCGGAAGTGGTAGAACGATGGGCGTTTGCCTGCCTGTGCCAGAACCAGTTCGGCGGGATCGTCACCGAGAAAAATGGCGGCTCGTGAGAGAGTGTTGGTGATTGCTGGACGTTTTTCTGTTGGGAGAGGGAAGGGCGTTGCGCGGTTTTCGTGGTCGGTCCAGATGACTTCGTCGTCACTGATCTCGAGGCGATGCGCCAGCGCATGGCTCCAGCCATAACCCAGGCCACAATCGATTTCCACTGCACTGGTTCTGTACAGGCGGGTCCACTCAAACGGCAGCAGACCATCCAGTTGACCATCGGTCAGCGTCAGCAACTCTTCACCGGTAACCATCGAAACCGGGCATTTGTCGACTCGTGTGCAAGACACGGGCTCCGCGCTTTTGTTGGCGGGCGTCGTGGCTTGTCTTGAAGCATCGTCCCCGTGCGCCCCAGTACCTAGGCGAGCGTTTGTCTTACCATCGAATCGAACTTGCACTACGCCTTGTTTAACTTGCCTTCCAATACCGCGCGCGGCCACTGGAACATACTTGGTAACGTATGCCATGAAGCCTTTAATAATTTCAAAGATTGACTTAACAAAATTAACAACGGCTTTAAGGACGATTTCTCCGTATTTCTTGATTCGTGCGACGAGATAAATCAGCCCCGTGCCTTCGGCTGCCACTGTCAAAACGATGGAAATGACGATGTCGATGGCAATACCCACGACAGCCGCTGTAGTCATCTTTGCGGCATCGCCTGCGGTTTTCATCGGTGGCAAGCTGGCCAGCCAGATAATCGCAGTGTGCATCATGAGAAAAAGCGCTGCTTCGTCACTGGCTAAAAGCATGGCTTTTTTCATGACATCAGGGGCGGTTTTTGCTACATCAATTAGCTCTTGCGCACCTTCGCCTAATTTTTTTCCAAATTTGCCAGGATCCTGAAGGATATCGAGGACAAGTTTGATTCCATCCCAAACGCCTTTAATTGCCTCCCATCCACCGTCAAGGATGCCGCTACCGACGGCCATGACCGTACCTGAAAGAGAAAGGCTCGACCATTGCTGCCGATATCCCCCAGGCCCCGTCCATTTGTTGCGCAGAAAACCTTCGAGTTCGCTGTTAAGTCCCTTGTATGAGTCGAACAGCGTATCGATCTGCGCAGGTGTCACTTCGTTGTGAACGCGGATGATGTAATTTTTTCCCGGCACACCACCTGACCAACTACCTTTACCTTTAGCATCGAGTTTGACTTTGTGGATAGCGCCGCCATCCACTGCAACGACCTCAACTTCGATATCGCCCAGAGGAATGTCGTAAAGCGATTCGAACTTGCTCTCGATTAGCAAAGGACCTTTCAATGGGCATTGAGCCACAACACTGAAATTATCATCAGTCATGCTTACCGCAGTCGATGATCCGCCTGCTTTGAGGATTCGCTCCATTCCCAACAGGGAGGGTTTATTGGTTTTATGGCTGACTTCATCAGCCAGACTTGCATACCAGGAATGGGTTTGCTTCTGGTAAATCGTCAGGCTGTTTTTGAAGTTCTTCAGTTGGTTGTCAACGAAGGCAATGCGTTCCTTTGCGATCATCAGCCTTGCTCCAGAATCAGGTGGTTTAACAGTGCTTCTTTAAGGTTTTTCGGCGCATCCGGGCGGCGCACGAAACGGCTGACTTTCAGCTTCAGGTTGTTCTCAGGCCAAGCGTTGTAAACTTCCGGGCGGTCTTCTTCCAGCCACTGCATCAGGTTGCTGATCAGTGTCGTCGGGTTCTCCTTGGCTAAGCCATCCAGCAACTCCTTCGGCACCTCCCACCACGGCCAATCCTTCACCTTCGGCAACACCCGCGTCCCGACCTCCAGCGTCTGCCCATTAATCAGATACCGCTCAAACATCGGCATTACTTCCCCGGCCTTCTCCCCAAGCCCCTTCAAAATCGGGTAGATATGCCGCCCATCCCAAAAGCGGAAAAACACCTCAGTCCCGTCCGGCATCTTCACCTGTGTCAGGCTGCGAAGGTGCTCGAACACCTCGTTCGGTTCGGCGCGCGACACCGCCAGCCAGCCCCAGTCGAGGGCGTCGGTTTCGGCGATCCACGGCAGGAATGCCGAGTTCGGTTTGAGTTCGGTAACGTAGGGCATCACCGGTTGCCAGGTGGAGTAGGGCGTACCGCCCCAGATTGGCAGGAGTTGGGCGGTGGGTTCGGTCAGGTACAGGGTTTTCAGTGCGTCGGCATCGCTCGCTGCGCTGATGATTAGGTACAGGCGCTCGCCGGTTTGCAGCGGCTGTTGTGCCAGCCAGTCTTTGGGTGTCAGTCGATCAGATGGCACAGGCACCTGCCTTGCATTTTTCGCATTCTTCGCAGAACGGCGCGTTGCGTTTGAGGGTGTTGATCTGGGCCGGGGTCAGGACCTGGCCGGCTTTGTCGGCGTCGGCCTGTTTCAGCACGCCGGGCATCAGCGGGGCGGCGCCAGTGCCGCTGCCGGGGCTGCCGCCGGAGTTGATGTTGATCGTTGGGCCGCTCAGGGTCACGCCGCCGGCGTCGATCTTGATGAAGCTGCCGCCGCCGACCAGGGTCAGTTCTGCGCCGGCCTCCATCACCACTTTCATGCCGCTGCTGAGGTGGATTTCCTGGCCTGCATCAATGAACTGGCCGGTGCCGATCTTGATGTGCTGGTTGACGCCCACGGTCAGGTGGTCGTTGGCGCGGGCTTCGACTTTGCGGTCTTCGTAGACGGTGTGGTGTTCTTCGGCCTTGAATTCTGTGTAGCTGTTCTGCTCGACAGTGTCGTGGCGTTCGTTGCCGACGCGGATCTTCTGGTCGTGCTCGATGTTCTCATCCCAGTCGCGCTGGGCGTGGAGGAAGATCTGCTCCTGACCTTTCTTGTCTTCGATGCGCAGTTCGTTGTAGCCGCCACCGCCCATGGAACTCAGGGTCTTGAAGGTGCTGCGGGTCTTGTTTGCCGGCAGCTCATACGGGACGGTGTTTTCCTTGTGGTACAGGCAGCCGCTGATCAGCGGTTGATCGGGGTCACCTTCAAGGAAGGTGACCAGCACTTCCATGCCGATGCGCGGGATGGCGATGCCGCCGTACTGGGCGCCGGCCCAGGCGCTGGAGACGCGCAGCCAGCAACTGGTCTTGTCGTCGGCCTGGCCTTCGCGGTCCCAGTGGAACTGGACTTTGACCCGGCCGTACTCGTCGCAGTGAATCTCTTCACCTTTGGGGCCGGTGACCACGGCGCTCTGGCTGCCGAGGATGCGCGGTTTCGGGTGGGCGTAGGGGCGGGCGGTTCGGCACGTCCCACGGGGTCGCCTGGAAGCGGTTGCGATAGCCCTGATGGAAATCGTCTTTCAGCGTGGTGGTGTCGCTGGTCACCGACTCTTCGAGTACTTGCGGCTGTTTGCCTTCGTGCAGCACTTCGGTCAGCAGCCACAGGTCATTCCACTTGGCTTTCGGGTGCTCGGTCAGGGCGAGGAAATGGCCGCTGACCAGCAACGGCTGATCACTCTTGCCTTCGGCGAGCTGAAAGTCGCTGCGATGGCGTTCGAGGGCGCGTTTGGCCAGGTGTTTGCCGCGCTCGCGGTCGATGAACCGGCCCGGGTAGTCGTAGTCTTCGAGGTCGGGCAGGGCGTCGCCGCGGTTTTCGCTTTCCAGCGTCAGGCGCGGTTTTTCGAAGTCGTAATCGCGGCGCGTGGTGCGGCTGGTGCGGGTTTCCAGGCGCAGGTCGAAACGTTTGATCACCGGATTGCTGGCGACCATGCCGGAGTCTTGCTGATAGGCCACAGGCTGGAGTTTCGGGAACACCGTCTGGTCATCGCCGAACACCAGCTTGTGCGCCGTGGCGCTGTGCTGGAAGTGGTAGTGGATACCTTCTTCCTCGCACAGGCGCTGGATGAAGTGCAGGTCCGATTCATCGTATTGCACGCAGTAGATGCGCTCAGGATAGATCGAACCGGTCTTGAATTCGTAGGCGTTGCTCTGGATGCCGTGTTCTTCGAGAACCATGCCGATGATTTTCGGCACCGTGAGGTTCTGAAAGATCCGCTGGTTGACGCGATGCGCCAGGTACGACAGTTGCGGGCGCAGGGTTACCGAATAGCGCGTCAGGCGCTTGCCGGAATCGCCTTGCGCGGCGCGATAGATCTGGCCGTGAATGCCGCTGCCATCGGGCGACAGCTGCAGGAAGGCCGGTTTGTGCAGCAGGGTTTCGAGGTCCAGCGACGGCTGCTCACTGACCAGCTCCACCTCGAACACAAAAGGCTGGCTGATGGCTTCCCGGCCGGTCAGGGTGAATACCTGAAAATCGGCGGAGAGCCCTTCGATGGTCAGGGCAAAGTGGGTTTCATTGGCCGGCGCGAACATCCCTTGTTCCTCGTGCTGTACAGCGGCGCTCGTCGACTACCGCCAGGCGGTTCAACGCACGCGAAATTCTGGAGGGGCGTAAACAACATCGACCAGCAGGGCTGGTCGATGCTTGTAACGATCAGCCGTAATTAAACGACTGGAGCACGCCAGTCATCGGAACCCGAAGTACCGGATACTTCGTGGGTCCAGGTGATTTTGCGGTAGGTGAACTGCACTTCTTCCAGGTGGGTGAAGTGCGAGTTGCCTGGATCCTGGCAGTTGTGCATTTTGTTGTTGATGGCGACGATGATGGCGTCTTCCAGTTTGGTGGTGTAGTAGTGCTCTTGAGTACCTTGAGCAGAAGTACGGTACCACTGGATAACGATTTCGCTCATGCGCTCGCCGGAGGTCAGAGCAGCTTGCAGCAGAGGCGAAGCCTTGTCGTAGACCTTGGTGATGATCACTGGCTTGTGAACGCGCTGACCGGTTGGCTGACCGGATTGTGGGTCACGCGGGATGATCACGTCGTGGCTGAAAGCCTGAACCATGACCTGGTCTTCGTGGCCTTCCTGGTAGGTGTTGCCAACGGAGTCGGCGGTGAAAGCGCCGGCAGTGATCAGGCCTTGTTTTTCGCCGGTAACCGACATGTACGCTGGTGTTGCCATGGGGTGCTCTCCTTGCGGATAAATTTAGGGTGCCCGGGAGGCGAAATCGCCCGGTGGGTGCCTGACTGTTATCAAGGAGCGTGCCAGGTTTGTTGAAGGTTCCGGCAGCCGGGGGTGAAGCGGCTGTAGTCTGCGGTTTCGCCGATGTTTTTTATTGAATCGAGATGGAAAGTG
>NZ_JABULD010000259.1:0-5924 GCF_014060985.1 Pseudomonas sp. MD195_PC81_125 | reverse complement strand
AACCTGTGGTGAGGGGGATTTTATCCCCCGATGGAGTGCGCAGCAGTCCCCATTTTCGGGGGCCGCTGCGCTGCCCATCGGGGGATAAATCCCCCTCGCCACAGTCCACCATCCGTCTGGAGTGGTGGGTCGATTATTCGCGCCACCTTCCTGTGGGCTGGCATACTGAGCGCCTTTTTCGGGCCTGGCGCCTGATCCCGCTTCGTGCGCTATGCGCTCACAGGAATCCCGGTGAAAAAAATCGCAGTGTTCGCCGACGTGCAGAACCTCTACTACACCGTGCGTCAGGCCTATGGTTGCCATTTCAACTACGCCGCGCTGTGGGCGGATGTGAGCAAGCACGGGCAGATCGTCGAGGCCTATGCTTACGCCATCGATCGCGGCGACAGCAAGCAGCAGCAGTTTCAGCAGATCCTGCGCAACCTCGGCTTCACCGTGAAACTCAAACCCTACATCCAGCGCAGCGACGGCTCGGCCAAGGGCGACTGGGACGTGGGCATCACCCTCGACATCATGGACGCCGCCGACCACGTCGACGAAATCGTCCTGGCCTCCGGTGACGGCGACTTCGACATGCTGCTCGAACGCATCATCAGCAAGCACGGCGTACAGGCAGTCGCCTACGGCGTGCCCGGCCTGACCGCCAACTCGCTGATCCGCGCCGCCAGCCGTTACGTGCCGATCGAAGGCGCGTTGTTGCTGAAGAATTAAGCTGAAAAATTGATTTGAACGGAGTTGAACCCGGTTTGGAACGCATTGCAGTCATCGACTTTGAAACCACCGGCCTGTCGCCGAACAGCAGCTGCCGCGCCACGGAAATCGCCGTGGTCATGCTGGAAAACGGCCGTATCGTCGAGCGTTACCAGAGCCTGATGAATGCCGGTGTGCGCGTCCCTGCGTTCATCGAGCAACTGACCGGCATCAGCAACGCCATGCTGCGTAGCGCGCCTGCGGCGGAGCGGGTGATGGAAGAGGTCAACGAATTCGTCGGCTGCACCCCGCTGGTGGCGCACAACGCTTCGTTCGACCAGAAATTCTGGGACTTTGAACTGGGACGGATCAAACGCACCCGTCTGCAGAACTTCGCCTGTTCACTGCTGCTGGCCCGGCGCCTGATGCCGGCGGCACCGAATCACAAGCTCGGCACCCTGACCACCTTCGCCCGCCTGCCACACACCGGCCAGGCGCACCGGGCCATGGCGGATGCCGAGATGGCGGCCAACCTGATGGCGCATCTGGCGCAAGAGCTGCGGCACAAGCATGGCGTGCGTGAGCTGAACCATGACCTGCTGTGCAAACTGCAGAAAGTTCCGGCAGCCAAAGTCAGCGAACACCTGCAGCGCTACCGCTGATCCCCAGCCCGACACAGAACCCCTGTGGGAGCGAGCTTGCTCGCGAATGCGGTGTGTCATTCAGCTTCAATGTGACTGATCTATCGCTTTCGCGAGCAAGCTCGCTCCCACAGGGGCCTTCATCGCCCTCAGGGTTTGCCGTTGGCTTCTATATGGCTCAGCGGCACGCGCTTCTCGATTGCGCTGGACAACACGATCGAGGTCTTGCTGAAGCCAAACTTTGCCACGTGATTGATCAGTTCCTCCAGTTCGGTCATCGAGCCCACCGCGCCCTTCATCATCACGCATGGATCGCCGGTCACACGGAAGCATTCGGTCAGTTGCGGGATTTTCACCAGTTCGTCGTAGACCTTCTGGCTGCCGTTCTGGTGCAGGCGCAATTCGATCATGCACTGGATCGGCAAACCGATTTTCGACAGGTCGATGTTCGCCTGGTACCCGGTGATCACGCCGGACGCCTCAAGCTTGGCCACCCGTTCGGCCACTGCCGGGGCGGACAGGTTCACCTTGCGCGCCAGATCGGCGTAGGACGCGCGACCGTTTTCCAACAGGGCGCTGAGCAGCATGCGGTCGTATTTGTCCAAGGCCGGACTCCTGAAAATGCCAGACTTTCGAAATCACGGCTTATCCCGTCGATCTCCGTTGTTTCAAAAGTGTACCGGCGCGATAAACAGGTTTTGTAACTTATTTTTGCTCGCGGGCCTTTCTAGAATAATCCTCACCCTGCCTTTGACTGTCGAGCTGCCCATGCCTGCCTTGCGCCGTTTTTCCTTACCGTTGATCGCCGCGTTTTTCGCGCTGTATGTGATTTGGGGATCGACCTATCTGGTGATCCGCCTCGGCGTCGAATACTGGCCGCCGCTGATGCTCGGCGGGGTGCGCTTCGTGATTGCCGGCAGCCTGATGTACGCCTTCCTGCGCTGGCGTGGCGCGCCGGCGCCGACCTGGGTGCAGTGGAAAGCGGCGGGGATCATCGGGATTCTGTTGCTCAGCTTCGGTAACGGCGCGGTCAGTGTCGCCGAGCACACGGGTGTGGCATCCGGCGTGGCGGCACTGGCAGTGGCGACCGTGCCGTTGTTTACGTTGTTGTGCGGCTATTTCTGGGGCGCGCGCAATTCGCGGCTGGAGTGGGCCGGGGTGGCGCTGGGAATTATCGGCATCGCCATGCTCAACATGGGCTCCAATCTGCAATCGAGCCCGCTGGGCGCGGCGTTGCTGATTTTCGCGGCGGCGACCTGGGCCTTCGGCTCGGTGTGGAGCAAACACCTGCCGCTGCCGCAAGGGGCGATGGCCAGTGCCGTGGAAATGCTGGTGGGCGGCGTGGTCCTGCTGATCGGCAGCGCGGTCAGCGGCGAACACCTGAAAGCCCTGCCACCGGTGGAAGGCTGGCTGGCCCTGGGGTATCTGATCTTCTTCGGCTCGATCATCGCCTTCAATTCCTACATGTACCTGCTCAAGCACGTGCGTCCGGCGGCGGCCACCAGTTACGCCTACGTCAACCCGGCGGTGGCGGTGTTGCTGGGGATCGTGTTTGTCGGCGAGACCATCGGCATGGAAGAAGCACTGGCGATGCTGGTGATCATCAGCGCGGTGGTGCTGATCGGTCTGCCGCAATGGCGGCGGCCGGCGCAGCCGCTGGTCGTGGAGCCGCCGAAGACCGCCGTTCCAGCAGAACCGCGTGTGAATTAGGGTAAACTGCGCGCCATTGCACCCTTGTTTTGCGCAACCGCGCTGATTTTTCCTACGGTACTCCCATGACTTTCGCCACCCTTGGCCTGATCGAACCCTTGCTGCGCTCCCTTGAGAAGCTCGGCTACCAGACCCCGACGCCGGTCCAGGCGCAAGCCATTCCGGCCGTGCTGGCCGGTCGCGACCTGATGGCTGCGGCCCAGACCGGTACCGGCAAGACCGCCGGTTTTGCCTTGCCGCTGCTGCAGTTGCTGGCCATGGAAGGGCCGAAAGTCACCGCCAACTCGGTGCGTGCGCTGATTCTGGTGCCGACCCGCGAGCTTGCCGAGCAGGTGCACGAATCGGTGCGCCAGTACGCGGAAAACCTGCCGTTGCGCACCTACGCGGTGTATGGCGGTGTCAGCATTAACCCGCAGATGATGAAACTGCGCGGCGGCGTCGACCTGCTGGTGGCAACCCCGGGCCGTCTGCTCGACCTGTTCCGCCAGAACGCGTTGAAATTCAATCAGCTGCAAACTCTGGTACTCGACGAAGCCGACCGCATGCTCGACCTGGGCTTTTCCGAAGAGCTGGCGAACATCTATCGCGCGCTGCCGAAGAAGCGTCAGACGCTGCTGTTCTCCGCGACCTTCTCCGATGACATCCGCCTGCTCGCCGGGCAGATGCTCAACGATCCGCTGAGCATCGAAGTCAGCCCGCGCAACGTCGCGGCCAACACCGTCAAACAGTGGGTGGTGACGGTGGACAAGAAGCGCAAGCCGGAACTGTTCGTGCACCTGATGCGCAAGAACAAGTGGAAGCAGGTGCTGGTGTTTGCCAAGACCCGCAACGGCGTGGACGCATTGGTGGAAAAACTCCAGGGCCTTGGTGTGAACGCCGACGGTATCCACGGCGACAAACCGCAGGCGACCCGTCAGCGTGCACTGGATCGTTTCAAACTCAGTGAAGTGCAGATTCTGGTGGCGACCGACGTCGCGGCTCGGGGTCTGGATATCGAAGATTTGCCGCTGGTGGTCAACTTCGACCTGCCGATCGTGGCCGAGGATTACATCCATCGCATCGGTCGTACCGGCCGTGCCGGTGCAACGGGCGAGGCGATCTCGCTGGTGTGTGCCGATGAAGTGAACATGCTCTCGGCCATCGAGATGCTCACCCGTCAGACCTTGAAGCGCCAGAACGAGCCGGACTTCGAACCTGAGCACCGTGTGCCGGAGACCGATGCCAGCGGTCAGGTGATCAAGAAGCCGAAGAAGCCGAAAAAACCGAAGACCTCCGGCGGCGGTGGCGGCAAGCGCAATCTGGGCAAGTGGGTCGACAGTGGCGAAACTCAGGCACCTGAGCCGTCGATCAAGCCTGTGCGTAAAGTGCCGGTGTTCAATACCGGGCCGCGCAAGCGCAAACCTTGATGTGATGCGGCGTCTGTGAGTACGCCTTCGCTCGTCAATTGGGAATGCATTTCCCTGTAGGAGCTGCGGTACGCTGCGATCTTTTGATCCTGTTTTTTAACGGTCAAAAGATCGCAGCCTCGTTTCACTCGGCAGCTCCTACAGGGTTTTGTGCTGAAGCCACTCGAGCAAGCCGAACCCCGCCGCCCGCCCGCTGGCAAAACACCCGGTCAGCAGATAGCCGCCCGTCGGCGCCTCCCAATCCAGCATCTCCCCCGCGCAAAACACTCCCGGCAAGGCTTTGAGCATCAAGCGCTCATCCAGCGCCTCGAACGTCACGCCACCGGCACTGCTGATCGCTTCGTCCAGCGGACGGGTTTTCACCAGGGTCAACGGCAACGCCTTGATCGCCCGCGCCAGCAGCGCCGGATCGGCAAAGGTCGCCGCGTCACTCAACTCGCGCAACAACGCCGCTTTCACCCCATCGATCCCGACCTGACTGTGCAGATGCTTGGCCATCGAGCGCGAGCCGCGCGGCTTGCCCAACGCTGCCTGCAATTTATCCACAGGCCTGTCGGGCAACAGATCGATGTGCACCGTGGCTGAACCCTGCGCGTTGATCGCCTCGCGAATCGGTGCCGACAGCGCATAGATCAGGCTGCCTTCAACCCCGGTCGCGGTGATCACGCATTCGCCCAAGCGTGGGATATCGTCGTTCAAACCGATGGCGACATTTTTCAGCGGTGCGCCGGCGAATTTGCTGACAAGCAATTCGCTCCAGCCCTGCACCTCGAAGCCGCAATTGCTCGGCTGCAACGGCGCCAGTCCTACACCTTTTTGCTCCAGGGGCAGCATCCACGCGCCATCCGAACCCAGCCGCGACCAACTGCCACCGCCGAGGGCGAGCAGGGTGGCGTCGGGTGTGACCGTGATTTCGCCGTCGGGGCTGGCAATGCGCAGAGCGCCGTGTGCATCCCAGCCGAGCCAGCGATGGCGGGTGTGGATAACCACGCCGCTGTCGCGCAGGCGCTTGAGCCAGGCGCGCAGTAGCGGGGCGGCTTTCATGTCGGTAGGGAACACCCGGCCGGAGCTGCCGATGAAAGTCTCGATGCCCAGTTCATGAATCCAGCGGCACAACGCATCGGCATCGAAGCCTCGCAGCAAGGGCGCGATCTGCGGCGCGCGTTCGGCGTAGCGCGCGAGGAACGCCGGGTAAGGTTCGGAATGGGTGATGTTCATGCCGCCGACCCCGGCCAGCAGGAACTTGCGCCCCCACCGAGGGCATGCCGTCGTACAGGTCGACACGCACACCGGCCTGGCTCAGCACTTCGGCGGCCATCAGGCCGGCGGGGCCACCGCCGATGATGGCGACGTGGAGCGGGGAGGGGGGACGGAGGTCTGGGTCATGGCGTGCGCTGCGGTATGGCGGGATAAGGCGCGCATTCTAACAGCCGGGATCCGTGTAGGAGCTGCCGCAGGCTGCGATCTTTTGATCTTG
>NZ_JABULD010000584.1:0-1789 GCF_014060985.1 Pseudomonas sp. MD195_PC81_125 | reverse complement strand
CTCCTACAGGGGATTTGTGTTTGTCGCATCTCCAATGTGGGAGCGAGCCTGCTCGCGAAGAGGCCGAATCAGTCGCTGCATAACTTCTGCCAGACAAAAAAAAACGCCAACCCTGCGAGCTCGAAGCTTGCCGCTCAAAGCTCACAGCTGCCTTATTCCGGCTTCTTGCGACCGAAGCCTGGACGCTGACCGGAACCGGCCGGTGCGCCACGGCGCTTGCCCGATGGCTTGTCGCCGTCGACCAGTTTGATCCCCGGACGCTTCGGTACAGGCTTGGCCGGACGCTTGTTGGTGGTGTCCGCAGGACGATCCGCCACTGGCGTACCACGACCGGCCGGCGCACGACCTTCGCCACGCTCGGTGCGACCGTTGGCCGGACGCGGTGCGCGCTCGCCGTCACGGGCCACTGGCTTGCGACCCGGACGCTCGCCTTCGATCTGCGGCTCACGGCTCGGACGCGGACCGGTCGGCGCGCCAGCGGCGGGACGCAGAGTGCGCACGCGCTCGGTCTTGGCCATTGGCCGCGACGATTTACGCTGCATACGCTCCAGCTTGTCCTTGCTCTTGGCGTTGAGTTGCGGCATCGCCACCGGCGTCAGGCCGACTTCGGCACTGAGCACGTCGACTTCGTACTGGCTCATTTCGCGCCAGCGGCCCATCGGCAGGTCGGAGTTGAGGAATACCGGACCGAAGCGCACGCGCTTCAGACGGCTGACCACCAGCCCTTGGGATTCCCACAGACGACGAACCTCACGGTTACGGCCTTCCATCACCACGCAGTGATACCAGTGGTTGAAGCCTTCGCCGCCCGGCGCCTGTTGAATGTCGGTGAAACGCGCCGGGCCGTCTTCCAGCACCACGCCGGCCTTCAGGCGCTCGATCATCTCGTCGTCGACTTCACCGCGGACACGCACGGCGTACTCACGGTCCATCTCGTAGGACGGGTGCATCAGACGGTTGGCCAACTCACCGTCGGTGGTGAACATCAGCAGACCGGTGGTGTTGATGTCGAGACGACCGATGTTGATCCAGCGGCCTTCTTTCGGGCGCGGCAGCTTGTCGAACACGGTCGGACGGCCTTCCGGGTCGTCACGGGTGCAGATTTCGCCATCGGGCTTGTTGTACATGATCACGCGGCGCACCGACTCGGCCGCCTCTTCGCGCTTGATCACCTTGCCATCAATGGTGATGGCATCGTGCATGTCGACGCGCAGGCCGAGGGTGGCGTCTTTGCCATTGACCTTGATCCGGCCCTGGCTGATCCAGGCTTCGACGTCACGGCGTGAGCCGACGCCGATACGGGCGAGGACTTTCTGCAGTTTTTCGCCTGCCGGGCCGATTTCCTGGTCGTCTTTCTGATTGATGTCACTCATCTGGGCACCTCCCGGTGTGGTCTGTTCAGGCGGCGCCTGAAGCATTGAAATCTGGTTTTCGGGCGAAGGGATCGCCGAAGGGTCGCGAATCATACGCGGATGTGCGCCATCGCGCATCAGAGACTAGCTGATCGATCGACAGTTATTTCTTTTTCCGCCGACCGGCGCCACCGAGTTTGATCAGGCGCAGCGCGGCTTCCGCCAGCACTGTGCGCTTGTCGTCCTTGTCGAGTTTCTTCCAGGCGCGGATTTCGCGCTTGCTGCGGCCACAGCCGAGGCAGATGTCATCGCTGAACTTGCAGAGGCTGATGCACGGGTCTTTGGTCGAGCTCATGGGGTCTCCCTTGAAGATCAAAAGATCGCAGCCTGCGGCAGCTTCTACATTGGAATACGGTCCCTGTAGGAGCTGCCGCAGG
>NZ_JABULD010000173.1:0-11844 GCF_014060985.1 Pseudomonas sp. MD195_PC81_125 | reverse complement strand
CTGCGCAGCCCATCGGGGATAAATCCCCTCACCACAGGGCCTGCCCCCACATGGGGTTTTTCGTTTCATTCAATAGGAGAGGGCATGCGCGATTACAAGTGGCTGCACGAATACTGTCTGAACCGCTTCGGTTCGGCGGCTGAACTGGAAGCCCATCTGCCCGTTCCCAAGACCCCCGCGCAATTGCGCAAAATCAGCGACGACCGCTACCTCTCGACCATGGCCTTGCGCGTCTTTCGCGCCGGCCTCAAGCACAGCCTGGTGGACGCCAAGTGGCCGGCTTTCGAAGAGGTGTTCTTCAAGTTCGATCCGGAAAAAGTCGTGCTGATGAGCGCCGAACATCTTGAACGCCTGATGCAGGACGCGCGCATCATCCGCCACCTGGGCAAGCTCAAGAGCGTGCCGCGCAATGCGCAGTTCATTCTCGATGTCGAGCAGGAGAAGGGCAGTTTCGGCGCGCTGATCGCCGACTGGCCGGTGACCGATATCGTCGGTCTGTGGACTTACCTGAAAAAACACGGAAGTCAGTTAGGTGGGCTGTCGGCGCCGCGCTTCCTGCGCATGGTCGGCAAGGACACCTTCGTGCCGAGCTATGACGTGGTCGCGGCGCTGAATGCGCAGAAGATCGTCGACAAGGTGCCGACCAGCCTGCGTGATCTGGCGATTGTGCAGAACGCGTTCAATCAGTGGCATGAACAGAGTGGCGGGCGGCCGATGAGCCAGATTTCGATGATGCTGGCGTACACCGTCAATCATTGACATCGAGTTGCTTCAATCGCTGGCAAGCCAGCTCCCACAGGATCCTTGTTGAAACACAATTTTGTGATCGACACAAAAACGGTGGGAGCTGGCTTGCCAGCGATAGCGATCTGTCAGGCGACAGAGACTTCGCCCTCGCCAGCCAGCTTGCGATTCAACTGATACCGCCACCGCACATACAGCAGCGCCGAGCAGAACAGCGCCAGGCTCGCGACCATCTCCAGCACGCCAAACAGCTGCCGGTTCGGGTCATAGGCCGCCAGTGCGCCTTTGATGAAATACAGATTCACCACAAAGCACATCCACGAGTGCGCACGTGCGTTGCCCATCAGCATCCCCGGCGCGAGGATCAGCCACGGGATCAGCTCGACCAGCAGAATCACCCACGGTCTGGCGCCATGCAGGTCGGCAAACACCAGGTAGTAAACGGCGAGCAGCCCGGCGAGGCCGAAGAAGCACAGCAGGCTGACGACCCGCATCGCCTTGACGCGGGGTTCGAGCCACTCGACAGAGGGCAGGACTTTCGGCTTCTTCGCCACCCTCAGCCCTCCAGTTTCTGCGCGGTCTTGGCCAGACGCAGGCCAAGGGCACGACACAGCGCCATCTCGTGCGGATCCAGACCTTTTTTTGCCATCGGCCCCGGCATGATGACTGGCGCCATACGGCGTACCGCCGCCCTGGGTTTCCAGCAGCGCCGACTCGCTGTACGGCAGGCCGGTGATCAGCATGCCGTGGTGCAACAACGGCAGCATCATCGACAACAAAGTGGTTTCCTGGCCGCCGTGCAGGCTGGCGGTGGAGGTGAACACGCCAGCCGGTTTGCCGACCAGTGCACCGGTCAGCCACAGATTGCTGGTGCCATCGAGGAAATACTTCAGCGGTGCGGCCATGTTGCCGAAGCGCGTCGGGCTGCCCAGCGCCAGACCGGCGCAGTTCTTCAGGTCATCGAGCGTGGCATACAATGCGCCTTCATCCGGGATGTCCGGCGACACGGCTTCGCATTCGGTGGAAATGGCCGGCACCGTACGCAAGCGCGCTTCGAGACCCGCCTGTTCGACACCGCGCGCAATCTGCCGCGCCATCTCATTGGTCGCGCCGTTGCGGCTGTAATACAGCACCAGAATATAGGGCGCGCTCACGGCAACAGCTCCAGCACATTTTCCGGCGGACGACCGATCACGGCCTTGTTGCCGACTTCAAGAATTGGCCGCTCCATCAGTTTTGGGTGCTGGGCGATGGCGTCGATCAATTGCGCTTCGCTGAGGCTTTCGTCAGCCAGCTGAAGCATTTTGTATTCATCTTCTCCGGTGCGCAGCAACTGACGCGCGCTGATCCCGAGCTTGCCGAGCAGTGCCTTGATTTGCACCGCATTCAGCGGGGTTTCGAGGTAACGCACCACGTTCGGGGTCAGGCCACGGGCCTCAAGAAGTTCCAGCGCGCCGCGGGATTTCGAGCAGCGCGGATTGTGATAAAGCGTCAGATCGGTCATGGCAGGTCGCTTCTGGCGTAAAGTGGCGGCTATTCTAACTGTGCAGCGCGCAATCCAGAACCTTCAGAGGCAACGGGTCGCAGGCGCCTTCAATTTTTGACCAGGGAACATGACATGACACGGCGATTGGCAGCGGCATTGACGATAATCGGGGCGTTGATGCTGGGGGGCTGCGGCAACGACTACGGCATTGACCAGAATGGTCAGAAAGTGGCGTCCGAGCGCCTGGACAAGCAATGGGTAGTGCTCAACTACTGGGCCGAATGGTGTGGCCCGTGCCGCACTGAAATCCCGGAGCTCAATCATTTGGCGGACGAACTCAAGAGCAAGAATGTCGGTGTGTTCGGGGTCAACTTCGACAACGTCCAGGGTGAAGACCTGAAGAGCGCCAGCGAGAAACTCGGCATCAAGTTCACCGTGCTGGCGCAGGATCCGGCCGACCTGTTCGACCTGCCGCGCAGTGAGGCCCTGCCGGTGACTTACATTATCGACAACAAGGGCAAGGTGCGTGAGCAGTTGATGGGTGAGCAGACGGCGGCGGGGGTAATGGCGAAGCTGGAGGCGTTGCAGGCGACAAAGTAGGGCAAGTGGAGGTTTTGTGGTGAGGGGATTTAGCGAAACGTCGCACCGCCCCGATGGGCTGCGCAGCAGCCCTGAAACCCGAGAGCTCGGTTTACCCTGACCCTCCGAAGGGGGGGGCGCTCCGCGCCCCATCGGGGATCAAATCCCCTCACCACAGGGTAGTCTCAGCAGCAGGAGGGGGTTAACCCTCTTCCAGCCACCAACGCAACGGCTTGCCTTGCGCCGGCCAGAAGCGCATCTGCTCGATCGGTGAGATGTCCCAGCGCTCAACGCCTTGCAGGGCCTGCAGGAAGCGTTGTTCCTGCTCCATCAGCGCCGGGGCGCAGAGTTTGCGGGTCTTGCCGATCGGGCCGAAGCTCAGCTTGTCGCCTTCGAGGGTGTACGGCGCGAACCAGTGGTTGCAGCCGCCATTGCCGTAAGCACGACCATCGTCGCCGAGGGTCACGGTCAGGTGGCTGTAATCCATCAAGGGCCGCTCGCCGATCCACTCCAGAATGTAGCTGCGGTTCTGCTGCAGTTGCACCGGCTCTGCGGCGCAGCCCACCAGACCGACACCGACCAGCAGCGGCAGGGCAAGGCGTTTCATCACGCAGGCTCCTGGCATTTCGGGCACAAGTGCTTGTCGCCAACGGCTTTCCAGCCCAGCTCGGCGATGCGTGCGGTGGCGGCCGGCTTCTCGGCGCTCTTGCCCAGCTTGGCGTCCACGGCGAACTCGAAGTTCAGCTCTTTGGCGCAGCTGTCGCAGTTGACCTGCCAGGTGTGGATCGCCAGTTCGCCGAATACCGGGCCCGTGGTCATTGCGGTCCATTGCCCCGGCGGATTGATCAGGTGGCGCACGGTGTCGACGGTCAGGCGCATGGACAAGTCCTTGCTGCCTTTGAGCGTGACCAACAGGACATCACCGTTGCGGATCGAGCCACCATTGCCGGTGACCTGATAGCGGCCCGGTACGAGGGCGCGGCATTCGGTGAGGGTGTGTTGCGGGTTCATCAGGGTGTAGCGGAAATCGTGTTCGACCATGGGTCCTCCAAATCTGCGCGACATGCTAGCACGGGCTTGATTGCAGGATGGCGTACGCGTGCGACCTTCGATCCGGTTCAAATCGGCTGGCGCTCATGGCAAACTGCCGCCCTTCAATCTGAGGGAACGGAACATGGCGCTGATCGAATGTTATGAATGCAAGCGGAGCATCAGCTCCGAAGCCAAGGCGTGCATTCATTGTGGCGCTCCGATGGCGGAGCAACATGACCACAACCCGCCGCAGGCGACGGCAGCCGCCGCGACAATTTCATTCGGCAGCCTGCCGCGCAACAAATCCGTGCCCGACGCCTTTGTTCCGCCGCCAGCTCCAGAGCCAGCGCCGAAAGTGACACCGGCCGCTGTCGGCCGGCGTCGTCGGCAGCCCGAGCCCGCGCCGCAGCCTCAGGCCAACGCTGATGGTTCGCGTCCGGTGGAAGGCTGGTTGAAGATCATGGTGTTTCTGTTGCCGATGGTCTTTGTCTGGTTCCTGCTGCGCAACGGCCACTCGATGAAACAGCGCTTTTTCGGGTTCGGCTGGCTGGCGTTGCTGATCCTCGCTTCTTCGCTGTCGCCGAAATAAACCGGCAAGCCTTCAACCTTCGACCTGGTTCTGCGGCGTGCCTGCGGCCCAGGTCGCGATGTTGTGCAGGGTGGTCGCGGCAATCGCACCCAAGGCTTCATGGGTCAGGAACGCCTGATGCGCAGTGATGATCACGTTCGGAAACGTCAGTAACCGCGCCAGCACGTCGTCCTGCAGCGGCAAGTCGCTGCGATCCTCGAAAAACAGCTGCGCCTCTTCCTCATACACATCCAGTCCCAGATAGCCCAATTGGCCGTCCTTCAGTGCATCGATCAACGCCGGTGTGTCCACCAGGCCGCCGCGCCCGGTGTTGATAAGCATCGCCCCCGGTTGCAGATGGGCCAGTGACTCACGGTTGATCAAGTGTTTGCTTTGCGCATTGAGCGGGCAATGCAGGCTGATGATCCGCGACTGTGCGAGCAGCTCCGGCAGGCTCAGATACTGCGCGCCCAAAGCCACAACCTCCGGATTTGGATACGGATCGTAGGCCAGCAACTGACAACCGAAACCGTGCATGATTTTCGCGAACGTCGCGCCGATCTGCCCGGTGCCAACGATGCCGACCGTTTTGCCCACCAGATCGAAACCGGTCAGGCCGTGCAGGGTGAAATCGCCTTCGCGGGTGCGGTTGTAGGCGCGGTGCAGGCGCCGGTTGAGCGCCAGAATCAGCGCCACCGCATGTTCGGCCACCGCATGTGGCGAATAGGCCGGCACCCGCACCACGGCCAACCCGAGGCGTTTCGCCGCGAGCAGATCGACATGATTGTAGCCCGCCGAGCGCAGGGCGATCAGGCGCGTGCCCCCCGGCCGCCAGACGCTCCAGCACTGGCGCACTGAGATCGTCATTGATGAAGGCGCAGACCACCTCGTGGTGCTCGGCCAGGGCGGCGGTGTCGAGACTGAGCCGGGCCTGCTGAAAGTGCAGTTCTATCCCGCCCGGGCAATCGACGGCGAGGAAACTGTCGCGGTCGTAGGTCTGGCTGCTGAAAACGAGCGTGCGCATGTATTCCTCCTGGAGCGGGGTGGCGAGTCAATGTTGACCACCACCACTTTATCGGCGGTTGCCACCGCCGGTATTGCCATGGGTCAGGCGCTGATTCTGGCCTGGGTCGCGAGGCGATTGATCGCCCGCTCCAATTCCTCCAACGCCGCCGGTGCTTTCGGATCGCCCTGTTTGAGCAGGGTTTCACTGCGCTGGCAGGCCGCGCGCAATTGCGGTACGCCGCAATACCGGGTCGCGCCGTGCAGGCGATGCACGCGCTCGATCAGTGCATTCTGATCGCGGGCTTCACTGGCGGCGCGAATCGCTTCGCGGTCGGCTTCCAGCGAGGCGAGCAGCATCGCCAGCATGTCCGCCGCCAGATCGGCCTTGCCGGCGGCCAGGCGCAAGCCTTCTTCGTGGTCGATCACGGGCAGTTCGTTGCCCCCCGTCGTACTCTCGATGGCGCGCTCCGCGCCTTGATTGCGCAAGGCCAGTCCCGTCCATTTCAGCACCACTTGCGCCAGTTGCCGCTCGCTGATCGGTTTGGTCAGGTAGTCGTCCATGCCGCTTTGCAGCAAGGCGCGTTTTTCGTTGGCCATGGCGTGGGCGGTGAGGGCGACGATCGGCAGCGGTGTGCAATGCCGTTCGCTTTCCCACTGGCGGATGGTTTCGGTGGTCTGGCGTCCGTCCATGCCCGGCATCTGCACGTCCATCAGCACCAGATCGAAGGATTCGCTCTGCACTGCCTTGACCGCCGCATAGCCGCTTTCCACGGCCAACACCTTGGCGCCCATGTCTTCGAGCAGGGTCTGCACCAGCAACAGGTTGGCCGGATTGTCATCGACGCACAGCACTTTCGGAGCACGGCTCGACAGCGGTTCGCCCGGCTCACTGCGCGGCTGGCGCGGGTTGGCCAGATCCGCCAGCGCCCGACGCAATTTGCGCGTGCAGGCCGGTTTGGCCTGGAGCTGACTGTGCGGGTTGGGCACCGAGAGATGGAACAGCGTCTGTTCGGTGGTCGGGCACAGCACCAGCACTTTGCAACCGAGGTGTTCGAGATCCCAGATGTGCTGGTTCAGGCGCTCCGGGAGCATGTCGTTGCTGGTGATGCCGAGCACCGCAAGATCGATCGCCTGATCGGTCTGGTGCGCGCCGGTGACGCCGTTGGTCAGGCTCTCCAGCGTATTGAATGGCGTGACATCGAGGCCACAGTCTTCCAGTTGATGCTGCAAGGCCTGGCGCGCCAGTTCGTGATTTTCCAGCACCGCCACGCGGCGTCCGAGCAGCGGTGGGGCCGGCAAATCTTCGGTGTCGTCGCGGGTTTTCGGCAGGCTCAGGCTGATCCAGAACTCCGAGCCTTCGCCCGGGGTGCTGTCGACGCCGATTTCGCCGCCCATCTGTTCGATCAGGCGCTTGGAAATCACCAGACCCAGACCGGTGCCGCCGGGCTGGCGCGACAGCGAGTTGTCGGCCTGACTGAATGCCTGGAACAACGCGCGCACATCCTGACTCGACAGGCCGATGCCGGTGTCCTGAATGCTGATGCGCAGTTGCACGCTGTCTTCGTGTTCTTCCTCAAGCATGGCGCGCGCGACGATGGTGCCTTCGCGGGTGAACTTGATCGCGTTGCTGACCAGGTTGGTGAGGATCTGCTTCAGCCGCAGCGGGTCACCGACCAGCGACAGCGGCGTGTCGCGATAGACCAGACTCACCAGCTCCAATTGCTTGGCATGAGCCGCCGGCGCCAGAATCGTCAGGGTGTCCTGCAACAGGTCGCGCAGGTTGAACGGGATATGGTCGAGCACCAGCTTGCCGGCCTCGATCTTCGAGAAGTCGAGGATCTCGTTGATGATCCCGAGCAGGCTGTCGGCGGACTTTTCGATGGTGCCCAGATAGTCGAGCTGGCGCGGGGTCAGCTCGCTTTTCTGCAACAGATGCGTGAAGCCGAGAATGCCGTTGAGTGGCGTACGGATTTCGTGGCTCATGTTGGCGAGGAACTCGGATTTGATCCGGCTCGCCTCCAGCGCTTCTTTGCGCGCCAGGTCCAGTTCGATGTTCTGGATCTCGATGGTTTCCAGGTTCTGCCGCACATCTTCGGTGGCCTGATCGACGCTGTGCTGCAGTTCTTCGCGCGCGTTCTGCAGGGTCCCGGCCATGCGGTTGATGCCCGAGGCCAACTCGTCCAGTTCCTGACTGCCGAGTGGTGGCAGGCGGGTTTCCAGATGACCGTCCTTGAGTTGCGCAACGGCGTGTTTGATCTGGCTCAACGGGCGGTTGATGGTGCGGCCCATGCGCAAGGCGAGCAGGGCCGCGCCGGCGAGGCCCGCGGCGATCAGCAGCAGACTGGCAAACAGACTGCGATAACCGCGCAGCAGCATGCCGTTGTGCGACAGCTCCAGTTCGACCCAGCCGAGCAGGCGCTCGGATTCTTGCGGGATCACGTCGCCGGCGAGGTTGCGATGCTTGCCGAACACCGGCATCAGATAACGTGTGGCGTCATTGCCGCTGCGCCGTTGCAGTTGTGCACTGTCGCCACTGGGGGCTTGATTGAGCATGGTCGGACCGGCGTGCGCCAGCGGTGTGCGATCTGGGGCGAGGAAGGTGACGGCGCGCACGTCAGGCTGTTCCAGCGATTGGGTGGCGATGCGCTCCAGCAGATCGGTGTTGCCGTGGCCCATGGCGGGCGCCACCAATGGCGCCAGTTGCTCGGCGATCATTTCACCGCGCTGCATCAGTTGGGTCTGCAAATCGGACTGTTGCATCCAGGTGAAATAGCCACCGAGCACCAACGCCATCAGGCTGGTGGGCAACAGGGTCAGCAACAATACGCGACCTTTGATTCCCAGTTTCTTGAGCACACCCATCTCCTGCATCCCGCTGAACTGTTGACTCGCACGTGCGTCCGGCACGCGACATTGGCGCAGTGTAGCGATTTGCAGGCAGGCAATCTTCGGAAAAATCATCTCGCCCTCGGCCGCCAGGGCGAGGCGCGTTTGTCCGGCCGGTCAAGCTTGGGTTGCCCGATGGCGGGCAATCTTGAATAATCGGCCAACTGAGAATTATTTGCAGATACTCATGACTCCTGTTTCCACCGACCTGCCACGCATTCTTGCCATCGAGGACGACCCGGTGCTCGGTGCCTATGTTCACGAACACCTGGGCCGGAGCGGCTTTGCAGTGACCTGGTGCCAGAACGGGCAGGAAGGGCTGAACATCGCCCGCCATCAGCCGTTCGACGTGGTGCTGATGGACATTCTGTTGCCTGGGCTCGATGGCCTGAAGGTGCTGACGCAGTTGCGCCAGAGCCATTCGACGCCAGTGCTGCTGATGTCGGCGCTGGGCGCCGAGGCCGATCGCATCAGCGGCTTTCGTCTGGGCGCCGATGATTACCTGCCCAAGCCGTTCAGCATGGCCGAGCTGCATGTGCGGATCGAGGCGATCCTGCGCCGGGTGGCGCTGGATCGGCGCCCGGCAGCGATTGCCCCGGCTGCGATCCACGGCGCGCTGCGTTTCGACGAAGAACAGTGCGAGGTCTTCTATAACGCACAAGCCGCCGGTCTGACTCGCAGCGAATACCGTCTGCTGGAAACCCTCAATCGCAACGACGAAGAAGTGCTGAGCAAGGCCTTCCTTTATCAGCATGTGCTGCAACGCGGCTATGCGGCCCACGACCGCAGCCTCGACATGCACATCAGCCAGATCCGCCGCAAACTCAAGGCCATCGCTACGCCGAACGGGAAGTGCGCACGGTGTGGGGCAAGGGTTATGTGCTGAGTGCGCCCGATGAAAGTCTCTGACTTGCCGGGGCGGCATTCGCTGTTCTGGAAACTGGCGTGTCTGCTGGTGGCGTTCTGTCTGCTGATGATCTGGCTGAGCTGGTCCTGGGGCCGCTACATGGAAGAGCGCAACCAGTTCCTCTCCGACGAGGCGCGCGGCACCCTCAGCCGTTATGCCGGCGAGGCCGAGCGGGCGTGGCAGCGCGGTGAGCGCGACGGTGTCGATAACTGGTTGCAGAGTATGGAGTTGCGCGAGGCGGCCTGGGTCGGGGTGATCGACCGCAATCTGCAATCGTTGAGCAGCGAGCCGCTGAATGAACAGGAAATCCAGCACCTGACCTTTTTGCGCGGCCTCGACTGGCCGATCCACAAAAAGGGCCGGCCGTGGCTGCGCGTGCCGTTTCCGAAGGACCCGTCCGCCGGCAGTCTGGTGATTGAGTTGCCCGAGCGTTTCCTGCCGGGGAAATACCGAGTGTTCTGGCGGGTGATCACCAACGGCGTGATTCCGGGGCTGTTCACCTTATTGCTGTGCATTGGCCTGTATCGCTTGCTGGTAGTGCCGTTGAATAACTTGCGTGAGCAGGCCAACGCCTGGCGTGCCGACCAATTGCATGTGCGTCTGTCGAGCGGCATCACCCAGCGCCCGGACGAACTCGGCGAGCTGGCGCGGGCCTTCGACTCAATGTCCGAACGCCTGCAATCCACCGTCGCCCTGCAACAGCAGCTGCTGCGCGACCTGTCCCATGAATTGCGTACGCCGCTCAGCCGGCTGCGGGTGGCCAGTGAAAGCGAACAGGATCTGCGCCAACTGCGCGAGCGCATCGGCCGTGAAGTCGACGGCATGCAGCGGCTGGTCGAAGACACTTTGCAACTGGCCTGGCTCGACACCGAACGCGCGCCCTTGGCGGACGAAGCGATCCAGATCCAGGCGCTGTGGGAAATGCTCACCGACAACGCCTGTTATGAAAGCGGCTGGCCGAGCCTGCAATTGCAGTGCGCGGTGCCGGCGTCGTGCTGGGTGCGCGGCAACCTCAATACTTTGGCGCAGGCGCTGGAAAATATTCTGCGCAATGCCATCCGCCATTCGCCCGAGGGCGGCATCGTGCGCCTTGATGGACGGCGTGACGATGATTATTGGCATTTGTGGCTGGAGGATCAGGGCGGCGGGGTGGCCGAGGGGAATCTGCAACGGATCTTCTCGCCGTTCACCCGCCTCGACGGCTCACGCACGGGGGATGGCGGGTTTGGGTTGGGGCTGAGCATTGCCAGGAATGCGGTGCAGCGCCAGGGCGGGATGGTGTGGGCGGAGAATGCCGGGGCGGGGTTGCGCCTGAATTTGCGCCTGGTGGCTGACGTTGATGTCGCATCGACTGATGCTATCGCGAGCAAGCTCGCCTCCACAGTGGATGTCGGTCGTCCGCAGATTGTGTGAATAGCAAACGCCATCTGTAGGAGTGAGTCTGCTCGCGATGGGGAATTTCGCTTCACCACTGTCAGCCCGTGCGGGAGGGATCTCGTATTTTTGTACGACCTTTCCTAAAGGAGTTTATCGACGTTTTAACCCGTTCTTGACCGTTTACTCTCGGGGCTCCGCTCGTCCTCAAGGAACTGGTCATGACTGCAACTGACATCCCCGGCAATGCCTCCGATAACCGTTTCAATGAAGTACTGGCGCTGATTCAGAACGCCAGGCAGCAAGCCGTGCAAGCAGTAAATACTCAACTGATCGAGTTGTACTGGCAGGTGGGGGGTTACATCAGCCGCAAGATCGCTCGCGCTGAGTGGGGCGATGCGGTGGTTAGGCAACTGGCCGAACATCTGGCTCGAACGCAGCCAGGGCTGCGTGGGTTTACCCGTTCGAACTTGTTCCGCATGTGCCAGTTCTACGAGACTTATCACGCTGAAGAAAAAGTCGCACCACTGGTGCGACAATTGTCTTGGTCTCACAATTTGATCATTTTCAGCCAAAGCAAACGTCCAGAAGAACGCGAGTTCTACGTCCGCATGGCGATTCAGGAAAAGTGGTCAAAGCGCGAACTCGAACGCCAGCTCAAGGCTGCGCTTTTCGAACGCAGTGTCACCCAGCCAGCAAAGGCTTCTGCTGCCCTCAAACAGACTCATCCCGCTGCGCTCGAAATCTTCCGTGACGCCTACATGGTCGAGTTTCTCGACCTTCCCGGCGTGCACGCCGAAACCGATCTGCATCGAGGTTTGCTGGGGCGACTGAAGGAATTTCTGATCGAGTTGGGGCGCGATTTCTGCTTCGTCGGTTCGGAGTATCCGGTACAAGTTGGCGGCCGTGATTTCGCCCTTGATCTGCTGTTCTTCCATCGTGGGCTCAACTGTCTTGTCGCCATCGAGCTCAAGGTCGGACGTTTTGAGCCTGAATATCTGGGCAAGCTGAATTTCTACCTTGAAGCGCTGGATCGCGGCGTTCGCAAGCCTCACGAGAATCCGGCCATCGGCGTATTGCTGTGCGCCAGCAAGGAGGACGAGGTCGTCGAGTACGCCCTCAACCGCAGCTTGTCTGCAGCATTGATCGCGGAATATCAGGTGCAGTTGCCAGACAAACAATTGCTGCAAGCCAAATTGCACGAGTTCTATGCCATGAATGTCGCAGGGGATGAAGAAGGCTGAGCCATCTGCTTATTCCCAG
>NZ_JABULD010000377.1:0-12097 GCF_014060985.1 Pseudomonas sp. MD195_PC81_125 | reverse complement strand
CCGAGTAATCATGGATATCAAACGCACGATCCTGATCGTCGCCCTGGCAATCGTGTCCTACGTCATGGTTCTTAAATGGAACCAGGATTATGGCCAGGCTGCCCTGCCGACTCAGAATGTTGCTTCCAGCACGACTGCATCCGGTTTGCCGGACACCGTTCCTGGCAATAACGCTTCCGCCAGTGACGATATTCCGCGTGCCGCCAGCGATACCAGCGCACCTGTGGAAACGCCAGTCGCTGCCAGCAAGGATCTGATCCAGGTCAAAACCGACGTGCTCGATCTGGCGATCGATCCACAGGGCGGTGACGTTGCTCAATTGACTTTGCCACTGTATCCACGTCGTCAGGACCGTCCTGATGTGCCGTTTCAACTGTTCGACAACGGCGGCGAGCGTACTTATCTGGCACAAAGTGGCCTGATCGGCACCAACGGTCCGGACGCAAGCCCGGCCGGTCGTCCGGTTTACGCTTCGGAGAAGAAAAGTTATCAACTGGCTGACGGTCAGGACCAACTGGTTGTCGACCTGAAGTTCAGCAAGGACGGCGTCAATTACATCAAGCGTTTCACTCTGAAACGCGGCCTGTATGACGTGACCGTGACCTACCTTGTGGATAACCAGAGCGCTCAGCCTTGGTCGGGTTCGATGTTCGCCCAGCTTAAGCGCGATGCCAGTGCCGACCCTTCGTCGACCACTGCCACCGGCACCGCGACTTACCTGGGCGCTGCCCTGTGGACAAGTTCCGAGCCGTACAAGAAAGTGTCTATGAAAGACATGGACAAAGGTCAGCTCAAGGAAACCGTCACCGGTGGCTGGGTAGCCTGGCTGCAACACTACTTCGTGACTGCGTGGGTTGCGCCGAAAGGCGAAAACAACATCGTTCAGACGCGTAAAGACAGCAAAGGCAACTACATCATCGGTTACACCGGTCCTTCGCTGACCGCTGCACCGGGTGCGAAAGTTGAAACCAGCGCCATTCTGTACGCCGGTCCGAAAAGCCAGGCCGTGCTGAAACAGTTGTCCCCAGGTCTGGAACTGACGGTCGACTACGGCATTCTGTGGTTCATCGCTCAACCGATCTTCTGGCTGCTGCAACACATTCACGCGATTGTGGGTAACTGGGGCTGGTCGATTATCTTCCTGACCATGCTGATCAAAGGGATCTTCTTCCCATTGTCGGCCGCCAGCTACAAATCGATGGCGCGCATGCGTGCCGTTGCGCCGAAACTGGCTGCATTGAAAGAGCAACATGGCGATGACCGGCAGAAAATGTCGCAAGCCATGATGGAGCTGTACAAGAAAGAGAAGATCAATCCGCTGGGCGGCTGCTTGCCGATCCTCGTGCAGATGCCGGTTTTCCTTTCGCTGTACTGGGTTCTGCTGGAAAGCGTGGAAATGCGCCAGGCGCCATTCATGCTGTGGATCACTGACCTGTCGATCAAGGATCCGTTCTTCATCCTGCCGATCATCATGGGCGCGACCATGTTCATTCAGCAGCGTCTGAACCCGACTCCACCGGATCCGATGCAGGCGAAGGTGATGAAAATGATGCCAATCATCTTCACCTTCTTCTTCCTGTGGTTCCCGGCTGGTCTGGTGCTGTACTGGGTTGTGAACAACTGCCTGTCGATTGCCCAACAGTGGTACATCACGCGTAAGATCGAAGCGGCGACGAAAAAAGCCGAGGCGTAACTTACTCTGTGGATAACACCACTCAAAACGCCCCCTAGTGGGGCGTTTTGCTATCTGCCACTTTTGTCTGGATTCCGGTTTATGAGCGTACCTCGTGAAACCATCGCCGCTGTCGCCACCGCTCAAGGTCGCGGCGGTGTCGGCATCGTCCGTATTTCCGGGCCGTTGGCCAGCGTCGCAGCCAGAGCCATCAGCGGCCGTGAACTGAAACCGCGTTACGCGCATTACGGTCCGTTTTTCAGTGATGATCAGCAAGTGCTGGACGAAGGACTGGCTCTGTATTTCCCGGGGCCGAACTCGTTCACCGGCGAAGACGTGCTGGAACTGCAGGGCCACGGCGGCCCGATTGTTCTGGATATGTTGCTCAAGCGTTGCCTGGAACTGGGTTGCCGTCTGGCCCGCCCCGGTGAATTCAGCGAGCGCGCGTTCCTCAACGACAAACTCGACCTGGCGCAGGCCGAGGCGATTGCCGATCTGATCGAAGCCAGTTCTGCACAGGCGGCACGCAATGCCTTGCGCTCGCTGCAGGGAGCGTTTTCCCAGCGTGTGCATAACCTCACCGAACAACTGATCGGCCTGCGCATCTACGTGGAAGCTGCCATCGACTTTCCGGAAGAGGAAATCGACTTTCTTGCCGATGGCCATGTGTTAAGCATGCTCGACAAGGTACGCGAAGAGTTATCCACTGTGCTGCGAGAGGCCGGACAGGGTGCCTTGTTGCGCGACGGTATGACCGTGGTGATTGCCGGTCGTCCGAATGCCGGCAAGTCCAGCCTGTTGAACGCACTGGCCGGCCGCGAAGCCGCGATCGTGACTGAGATCGCCGGTACCACGCGGGACATTCTGCGCGAACATATCCACATTGATGGCATGCCGTTGCACGTGGTGGACACCGCCGGTCTGCGCGATACCGATGATCAGGTGGAAAAGATTGGTGTTGAACGAGCGCTGAAGGCGATCACCGAAGCCGACCGGGTGCTGCTGGTGGTCGATGCCACTGCGCCGGAAGCGGCGGATCCGTTTGCCCTGTGGCCGGAATTCCTCGAAACCCGGCCAGATCCGGCCAAAGTCACCTTGATCCGCAACAAGGCTGACCTGACGGGTGAGACGATTGCCCTGGAAGTCAGTGACGATGGCCACGTGACCATCAGCCTCAGCGCCAAATCCGCCGGCGAAGGTTTGGAATTGCTGCGCGACCACCTCAAGGCCTGCATGGGCTATGAGCAAACCTCGGAAAGCAGCTTCAGTGCCCGTCGCCGCCATCTGGAGGCCCTGCGCCACGCCAGTGCAGCGCTGGAACATGGTCGTGCACAGCTGACGCTGGCAGGTGCCGGTGAACTGCTGGCCGAAGATTTGCGTCAGGCACAGCACTCACTGGGCGAAATCACCGGGGCATTCAGCTCCGATGACCTGCTCGGCCGGATCTTTTCCAGCTTCTGCATCGGTAAATAACCCCTCTGCTGTAACCAGACAGGCCCATTCGCGGCCTGTCTGCACCCTCATTTCCAATTCCTTTCTCCAGTGCCGGGAAGATTCTCTCTCCCTCAGCGGATTTCCCTCGGCCGTCGTACAGTCGCTCAGCCTATTTCTGTGGATTAAGCCCTGTGAATAACTGCCACTGAGGGCAGTTGATAACAGGGCTCCAAAACTGGATATAACTGCCTCTGTGGATAACCACCCCATTCATCCACAGGCTTAAACCGGTTATTCAAGGGCCTCATTGGCACCTGGTCACAGGGTTTTGAAACGCTGTACATACTGAAATATAAGGCTTGTAGCGATCTATCCACAGAAAGGATGGTCAGTAAGAATAAACATAAAAACAAAGGTTTTATAAATTTCTTCTCTTTTTTATTCTTTTGATCTCGAGTTCTCCACAGCTGGTTAAATTTTGTGCAAAGGGTTCTTTAGGAAGGGCGAAGTCCCTATACTTGTCGACCAGGTTCAGAAACCTGATCTCAAACTATTCCTGAATGACCTACTTAAGCAGGCACGAGGTGCGTGGTGGATTTCCCTTCCCGTTTTGAAGTGATCGTCATCGGCGGCGGTCATGCCGGTACCGAGGCAGCACTGGCCTCAGCACGTATGGGGGCAAAAACCCTGTTGCTGACGCATAACGTGGAAACCCTCGGTGCCATGAGCTGCAACCCGGCCATCGGTGGCATTGGCAAAAGCCATCTGGTCAAGGAAATCGATGCCCTCGGCGGCGCGATGGCGGTGGCTACCGACCTGGGTGGCATCCAGTTTCGCGTGTTGAACAGCCGTAAAGGCCCGGCCGTGCGTGCGACTCGTGCCCAGGCGGACCGGATTCTGTACAAGGCCGCTGTCCGCGAAATCCTGGAAAACCAGCCGAACCTGTGGATATTTCAACAGGCTGCTGACGACTTGATCGTCGAGCAGGAACAAGTGCGTGGTGTGGTCACACAAATGGGTCTGCGCTTCTTCGCCGATTCCGTGGTACTGACCACCGGAACGTTCCTCGGTGGACTTATCCACATCGGTTTGCAGAACTTCTCCGGCGGTCGTGCCGGTGATCCGCCATCGATTGCCCTCGCACATCGTCTGCGTGAACTGCCGCTGCGTGTCGGTCGCCTGAAAACCGGTACGCCACCGCGCATCGATGGCAAGTCTGTGGATTTCTCGGTGATGACCGAGCAACCAGGCGATACGCCGATCCCGGTGATGTCGTTCATGGGCAACAAGGAACAGCATCCACGCCAGGTCAGTTGCTGGATTACTCACACCAACGCCCGCACCCACGAAATCATTGCGGCGAACCTCGACCGTTCGCCGATGTATTCCGCTGCCGGCGAGATCGAGGGCATCGGCCCGCGTTACTGCCCATCGATCGAAGACAAGATTCATCGCTTTGCCGACAAGGAAAGCCATCAGGTGTTCATCGAGCCGGAAGGCCTGACCACCCATGAGCTGTACCCGAACGGGATATCCACAAGCTTGCCGTTCGACGTGCAATTGCAGATCGTGCAATCGATTCGCGGCATGGAAAACGCACACATCGTGCGTCCGGGTTATGCGATCGAGTACGACTACTTCGATCCGCGCGACCTGAAGTACAGCCTGGAAACCAAAGTCATCGGCGGTCTGTTCTTCGCCGGGCAAATCAACGGCACCACCGGTTACGAAGAAGCCGGTGCGCAAGGTTTGCTCGCCGGGGCCAACGCTGCGCTGCGCGCCAAGGGCAAAGAAGCCTGGTGCCCGCGCCGCGATGAGGCGTACATCGGCGTACTGGTCGACGACCTGATCACCCTCGGTACCCAAGAGCCGTACCGCATGTTCACTTCCCGTGCCGAGTACCGCCTGATCCTGCGTGAAGACAACGCCGACCTGCGTCTGACCGAAAAAGGCCGCGAACTGGGTCTGGTCGATGACGCGCGTTGGGCGGCGTTCTGCAAGAAGCGCGAAAACATCGAACTGGAAGAGCAGCGCCTGAAAAGCACCTGGGTTCGCCCGGGCACGCAGCAGGGTGATGCGATTGCGGAAAAATTCGGCACACCGCTGACTCACGAATACAACTTGCTCAACCTCTTGAGCCGTCCGGAAATCGACTACGCTGGTCTGGTCGAAGTGACCGGGCAGGGCGCCGAAGATCCACAGGTCGCCGAACAGGTTGAAATCAAGACCAAATACGCCGGTTACATCGACCGTCAACAGGACGAAATCGCCCGTCTGCGCGCCAGTGAAGACACGAAACTGCCTGTGGATATCGATTACACCAACATTTCCGGTCTCTCCAAGGAGATCCAGAGCAAGCTCGGTGCGACGCGTCCGGAGACGCTCGGCCAGGCTTCGCGGATTCCGGGCGTGACCCCGGCAGCGATTTCGCTGTTGATGATTCATTTGAAAAAACGCGGCGCGGGCCGTCAGTTGGAGCAAAGCGCTTGAGTTCTAAGGTCACTTCGCAACACGCCGAAGAGTTATCCACAGGAGCCCGCGCGCTCGGTGTCGATCTCAGCGCAGCCCAGCACGAATTGCTGCTGGGTTACCTGGCCCTGTTGATCAAATGGAACCAGGCCTACAACCTGACTGCAGTGCGTGACCCGGACGAGATGGTCTCGCGGCATCTGCTCGACAGTCTGAGCGTGATGTCGTTTATCGAAGACGGTCGCTGGCTCGACGTCGGCAGCGGCGGCGGCATGCCAGGGATCCCGTTGGCGATCCTGTATCCGGACTCGCAAGTGACTTGTCTGGACAGTAACGGCAAGAAAACCCGCTTCCTGACTCAGGTCAAACTCGAACTCAAACTGGATAACCTGCAAGTTATCCACAGTCGTGTCGAAGCTTTCCAGCCTGCTCAGCCATTTAACGGGATCATCTCCCGGGCGTTCAGCAGCATGGAGAACTTCACCAACTGGACTCGCCATCTGGCGATGCCGACACGCGCTGGCTGGCAATGAAGGGCGTTCATCCGGCCGATGAGCTGGTAGCATTGCCGGCAGACTTCAAACTCGATAGCGAACACGCCCTGGCCGTCCCCGGTTGCCAAGGCCAACGCCATCTGCTGATACTGCGCCGCACGGCATGATTGGGAACACAAGCAAGAATGGCTAAGGTATTCGCGATAGCGAACCAGAAGGGTGGTGTGGGCAAAACCACCACCTGCATCAACCTCGCAGCATCCCTGGTCGCGACCAAGCGCCGGGTGTTGTTGATCGATCTCGATCCACAGGGCAACGCCACCATGGGTAGCGGTGTGGATAAACATGGCCTGGAAAACTCGGTCTACGACCTGCTGATCGGCGAATGCGATCTGGCCCAGGCCATGCACTTCTCGGAACATGGCGGTTATCAACTGCTGCCGGCCAACCGGGATCTGACGGCGGCCGAAGTGGTGCTGCTGGAGATGCAGATGAAGGAAAGCCGTCTGCGCAGCGCGCTGGCGCCGATCCGTGAAAACTACGATTACATTTTGATCGACTGCCCGCCGTCGCTGTCGATGCTCACCCTGAACGCACTGGTCGCTGCTGACGGGGTGATTATCCCCATGCAGTGCGAATATTTTGCGCTCGAAGGCTTGAGCGACCTTGTGGATAACATCAAGCGCATCGCCGAACTGCTGAACCCCAACCTCAAGGTCGAAGGTTTGTTGCGCACCATGTACGACCCGCGGCTGAGTCTGATGAATGATGTTTCGGCGCAGCTCAAGGAACACTTTGGCGAACAGCTGTACGACACAGTGATCCCGCGCAACATCCGCCTGGCCGAAGCACCGAGCTACGGTATGCCGGCACTGGCCTACGACAAGCAATCGCGCGGCGCGCTGGCCTATTTGGCCCTGGCGGGCGAGATGGTTCGCCGTCAGCGCAAAAATTCACGCATCGCCGCTGCCCAGCCAACTTAAGGAATCCCCATGGCCGTCAAGAAACGAGGTCTCGGACGTGGACTGGATGCACTGCTGAGTGGTCCGACCGTCAGCGCGCTGGAAGAACAGGCGGCGCAGGCCGATACCCGTGAACTGCAACACCTGCCTCTGGATCTGCTGCAGCGCGGCAAATACCAGCCACGCCGCGACATGGACCCGCAGGCACTGGAAGAGCTGGCGTCGTCGATCAAGGCGCAAGGCGTGATGCAGCCGATCGTGGTGCGCCCGATTGGCGGCGGCCGCTTCGAAATCATCGCCGGTGAACGCCGCTGGCGCGCCAGCCAGCAGGCCGGCCAGGAAACCATCCCGGCGATGGTCCGTGATGTGCCGGATGAAACCGCGATCGCCATTGCGCTGATCGAGAACATCCAGCGTGAAGACCTGAACCCGATCGAAGAAGCCGTCGCCTTGCAGCGTCTGCAGCAGGAATTCCAGCTCACACAACAACAGGTGGCCGAGGCTGTGGGTAAGTCCCGCGTGACTGTGGCTAACCTGTTGCGACTTATTGCACTGCCGGAAGTCATCAAGACCATGCTGTCCCACGGTGACCTGGAAATGGGTCATGCCCGTGCTTTGCTCGGTCTGCCGGACAATCAGCAGGTGGAAGGGGCGCGACATGTTGTCGCACGCGGCCTGACTGTGCGCCAAACTGAGGCACTGGTTCGCCAGTGGCTGAGTGGCAAACCGGAGCCTGTGGAAGCGGCCAAACCCGACCCGGATATCGCCCGGCTCGAACAGCGTCTGGCCGAGCGCCTAGGCTCTGCGGTGCAGATCCGCCACGGGAAGAAGGGAAAAGGTCAGTTGGTGATCGGTTACAACTCCCTCGATGAGCTTCAAGGTGTGCTCGCACACATCCGCTGAAACATTTCCTCATGTAGCGCGCAGTCGGAAATCACTACCTGACAGTTGAATAGGGGCAGAACCGCCCCTATACTCTGCGCGCATTTTGTCGGCACAAATTATGCCAAGTTATTGAATTTCGGCAGCCGGCCATTGGAGAGCAAACGTGATGGAAACCCGCAAGCCAAACCGCCTGCCGTTCCATCGCCTGGCGGTTTTTCCGGTGTTGATGGCTCAATTTGTCATTTTGCTCATTGCCGCTTTGGCGCTCTGGCAATGGCATGGAGTCGTTGCCGGATACTCGGGACTTTGCGGAGGCCTGATAGCCTTGCTGCCCAATGTTTATTTCGCTCACAAGGCATTTCGGTTTTCCGGCGCCCGAGCAGCCCAGTCCATCGTCCGGTCATTTTATGCCGGCGAGGCAGGCAAACTGATTTTGACGGCAGTGCTGTTTGCACTGGTGTTTGCAGGTGTGAAGCCATTGGCGCCGATCGCAGTATTCGGCGCTTTCGTGCTGACTCAGTCGGTCAGCTGGTTCGCTCCCCTGCTGATGAGAACAAGACTTTCGAGACCTTAGGGCGTTTGAGGCAACCATGGCAGAAACAACCGCTTCGGGCTATATCCAGCACCACTTGCAGAACCTGACCTTCGGTCAGCTACCTAACGGCGGCTGGGGCTTTGCCCATTCCGCAGCAGAAGCCAAGGAAATGGGCTTCTGGGCTTTCCACGTCGATACCCTCGGCTGGTCGGTCGCGCTGGGTCTGATCTTCGTTTTCCTTTTCCGCATGGCGGCAAAGAAAGCGACTTCGGGTCAGCCGGGTGCTTTGCAGAACTTCGTTGAAGTATTGGTCGAATTCGTCGATGGCAGCGTGAAAGACAGCTTCCATGGCCGGAGCCCGGTGATTGCACCGCTGGCACTGACCATCTTCGTCTGGGTGTTCCTGATGAACGCCGTCGACCTGGTACCGGTCGACTGGATTCCTCAGCTGGCCATCCTGATCTCCGGTGACCACCACATCCCGTTCCGCGCCGTGTCGACCACTGACCCGAACGCGACCCTGGGCATGGCGTTCTCGGTTTTCGCACTGATCATTTTCTACAGCATCAAGGTCAAGGGCATCGGCGGTTTCATCGGCGAACTCACCCTGCACCCGTTCGGCAGCAAGAACATCTTCGTTCAGGCCCTGCTGATCCCGGTGAACTTCCTGCTGGAATTCGTGACCCTGATCGCCAAGCCGATCTCTCTGGCCCTGCGTCTGTTCGGCAACATGTATGCCGGCGAGCTGGTGTTCATTCTGATCGCTGTGATGTTCGGCAGCGGCCTGCTCTGGCTGAGCGGCCTGGGCGTTGTTCTGCAGTGGGCGTGGGCTGTGTTCCACATCCTGATCATCACCCTGCAGGCGTTCATCTTCATGATGCTGACCATCGTCTACCTGTCGATGGCGCACGAAGAAAACCATTAAGAGCAGCCTCGGCTGATCTGATGTCCCTCCCGGTCAAACGGGAGGGGGCTCTTAACCGGGCCTCTGAAACGATTTGTTTTACCGCTTTAATCTAAAAAACCTAAACCATACGACGTAAAAGTCGGGAGGAAAGATGGAAACTGTAGTTGGTCTAACCGCTATCGCTGTTGCACTGTTGATCGGCCTGGGCGCACTGGGTACCGCAATTGGTTTCGGCCTGCTGGGCGGCAAGTTCCTGGAAGGCGCAGCGCGTCAGCCAGAAATGGTTCCAATGCTGCAAGTTAAAATGTTCATCGTTGCCGGTCTGCTCGACGCCGTAACCATGATCGGTGTTGGTATCGCTCTGTTCTTCACCTTTGCGAACCCGTTCGTTGGTCAGATCGCTGGCTAATTACCCGGATTCTTCCGAGTAATTTGATGTGATGGACAACGTAACTGCGAGGTGTTGGCGTGAACATTAATGCGACCCTGATTGGCCAGTCCGTTGCGTTCCTGATTTTTGTACTGTTCTGCATGAAGTTCGTATGGCCTCCGGTCATTGCGGCACTGCACGAACGTCAAAAGAAGATCGCTGATGGTCTGGACGCTGCCAGCCGAGCAGCTCGCGACCTGGAGTTGGCCCAAGAGAAAGCGGGTCAGCAACTGCGCGAAGCGAAAGCTCAGGCAGCTGAAATCATCGAGCAAGCCAAGAAACGCGGTAACCAGATCGTTGAAGAGGCTGTTGAAAAAGCCCGTATCGACGCTGACCGTGTGAAGGTTCAGGCTCAAGCCGAGATCGAACAGGAACTGAACAGTGTCAAAGACAAGCTGCGCGCCCAAGTGGGCTTGCTGGCTGTCGGCGGCGCCGAGAAGATCCTGGGTGCCACAATCGATCAAAACGCGCACGCAGAGCTGGTTAACCAACTGGCTGCTGAAATCTAAGCGAGGGCGATCATGGCAGAACTGACCACGTTGGCCCGACCTTACGCTAAGGCGGCCTTCGAGCACGCTCAGGCCCACCAGCAACTGGCCAATTGGTCAGCCATGCTCGGCCTGGCAGCAGCGGTGTCGCAAGACGACACCATGCAGCGCGTGCTCAAGGCCCCGCGACTGACGAGCGCAGAAAAGGCCGCCACGTTCATTGACGTGTGCGGCGACAAGTTCGATGCCAAGGCACAGAATTTCATCAATGTCGTTGCCGAAAACGACCGTCTCCCGCTTCTGCCGGAGATCGCCGCTCTTTTCGACCTGTACAAGGCCGAACAAGAGAAATCGGTAGACGTTGAAGTGACCAGTGCTTTTGCATTGAACCAAGAACAGCAAGACAAACTCGCCAAGGTTCTCAGTGCACGACTCAACCGGGAAGTGCGCCTGCAAGTTGCGGAGGATGCTGCCCTTATAGGTGGTGTCGTTATCCGCGCCGGCGACCTGGTTATCGATGGCTCGATTCGCGGCAAAATCGCGAAACTTGCCGAAGCATTGAAATCTTGAGTTTGAAGGGGCAGCAGAGCAATGCAGCAACTCAATCCTTCCGAAATAAGTGAAATTATCAAGGGCCGCATCGAAAAGCTCGATGTGACCTCCCAAGCCCGTAACGAAGGCACTGTCGTCAGCGTATCTGACGGCATCGTGCGGATTCACGGTCTGGCCGACGTCATGTACGGCGAGATGATCGAGTTTCCGGGCGGCGTCTACGGTATGGCCCTCAACCTGGAGCAAGACTCCGTAGGTGCCGTTGTACTGGGCGCATACACCAGTCTGGCTGAAGGCATGAGCGCCAAGTGCACCGGCCGCATCCTCGAAGTTCCGGTAGGTAAGGAACTGCTGGGTCGCGTAGTCGACGCACTGGGTAACCCTGTTGACGGCAAAGGTCCACTGGGCAACACCGAGACCGACGCGGTCGAGAAAGTTGCACCGGGCGTGATCTGGCGTAAGTCGGTAGACCAGCCTGTACAGACTGGCTACAAGGCTGTCGATGCCATGATCCCTGTCGGCCGTGGCCAGCGTGAGCTGATCATCGGTGACCGTCAGATCGGTAAAACCGCTCTGGCGATCGACGCGATCATCAACCAGAAAGACAGCGGCATTTTCTGCGTCTACGTGGCAATCGGTCAGAAGCAGTCGACCATCGCCAACGTGGTTCGCAAGCTGGAAGAAAACGGTGCACTGGCTAACACCATCATCGTTGCAGCGAGCGCTTCGGAATCTGCAGCACTGCAATTCCTGGCTCCGTACTCCGGTTGCACCATGGGTGAATTCTTCCGCGACCGCGGTGAAGACGCGCTGATCGTTTATGACGATCTGTCCAAGCAAGCAGTGGCTTACCGCCAGATTTCCCTGCTGCTGCGCCGTCCACCAGGCCGTGAAGCTTACCCAGGCGACGTGTTCTATCTCCACTCCCGTCTGCTGGAGCGCGCATCCCGCGTTTCGGAAGAGTACGTAGAGAAGTTCACCAACGGCGCAGTGACCGGCAAAACCGGTTCCCTGACCGCACTGCCGATCATCGAAACCCAGGCTGGCGACGTTTCCGCGTTCGTTCCGACCAACGTGATTTCCATCACCGACGGTCAGATCTTCCTGGAATCGGCCATGTTCAACTCGGGCATCCGTCCTGCAGTGAACGCCGGTGTTTCGGTATCCCGTGTGGGTGGTGCCGCTCAGACCAAGATCATCAAGAAGCTGTCCGGTGGTATCCGTACCGCTCTGGCTCAGTACCGTGAACTGGCGGCATTCGCCCAGTTC
>NZ_JABULD010000594.1:0-3441 GCF_014060985.1 Pseudomonas sp. MD195_PC81_125 | reverse complement strand
CTCATCCAGTACGACCCCGTTCAGCACACGTTGCCCGATTCGTTGATGTTCGAAGAGTCGGCACCGCGGACCGACGACATGGAGCGCAATGTAGCGGTCGAGACCATGGTCGGTCGGGTGCTCAAGCGTGACGGCTTTGCCCTCGATCAACTGACTGCGCGGCTCAACGTGTTGCTGGGCAAGAATTTCGACAACCAGCACAACCCGCTCGGGCCGACGATGCTCTGCGAGTTTTTTCTGCAAGCCGGGCGCAACCTGGGGGTGGAGATCAAGGTCAAGCTGATCTTGCTCAAACTGTTCGAACGCTACGTGCTGGCCGACACCGAGCCGTTGTACGCCGAAGCCAATCAATTGCTGGTCGCCACTGGCGTGCTGCCCGAGTTGAAACCGGCACCTGCGCGTCGCGCGGTCGAGCGTGCGGCAGCGAGCATCAGCAGCGAAGAAAGCGACGAGCCGGCTCCCGCCGACGAAGGCGTACAGGAAGTTTTCGCCGCGTTGCAGGAGTTGCTCCTGCACGTGCGCGGCAGCGTCGCGCCGACCCTGGAGCCGAGCGTCGCGACGCAACCGATCAGTACCCGCGATCTGCTGCGCCTGCTCTCGCATCTTCAGCAATACGTACCGGCGCTGGCGGCGCAGGATGACTTCGACCTGCGCAACCAGCTCGAACAGTTGCTGACGCGGGTCAGCGTCAGGAGCGGCAAATCGCGCATCGTCGACGGTGCGGATGAAGACGTGATCAACCTGATCGCGATGGTCTTCGACTGCATTCTCGAAGACCCTAACCTGCCGGATTCGCTCAAGGCGTTGATCGCCCGTTTGCAGATTCCGATGCTCAAAGTGGCGGTGCTCGACAAAAGCTTCTTCAGCCGCGGCAGCCACCCGGCGCGACGCCTGCTCAATGAAATCGCCGATGCCGCCATGGGCTGGGGCGATTGCAGCGGCGAGGCGCGTGACAGCCTGTATCTGCGCATCGAACAAGTGGTGCAGCGCCTGCTCACCGAGTTCGTTGACGACCCGGCGATCTTCTCCGAATTGCTCGCAGACTTCCTCGCCTTCACCAGCGATGAGCGGCGGCGCAGCGAATTGCTTGAGCAGCGTTTGCGCGATGCCGAGGAGGGGCGAGCGAAAACCGAGTTGGCCCGGCAGCGGGTCGAGCAGGTGTTGAATCTGGCGCTGCTGGGGAAAGTCCTGCCGCCTTCGGTGGTAATGTTCGTGCGTGATGCGTGGAGCAAAGTACTGCTGCTGACGTGCCTCAAGCATGGCGACCAGTCGGCTGAATGGCAGGCCGATGTCCAGACCATGGAACAATTGATCTGGAGCGTGCAGCGTCATGACGAGGCGGACGCCGGTCTGCGATTGCTGGCGCTGGTGCCCGGTTTGCTCAAATCATTGCGTGATGGCCTGAGCAGTTCGGCGTTCGATCCGTTCGCCACCAGCGAATTTTTCAGCGAGCTGGAAGCGCTGCATGTGCGGGTGCTTGAGCCCTCAACCGAGCCGTCAACCGATGCGCCGGCGCTGGTTGAAGTGTCGCAGCACATTACCCTGCGCAGCGCCGATGAGGGCGCGGTCGGGCTGAATGCCAGCGGCCTGGCGCATGACGATCCCGGCCTGCGTCAGGTGGAGCAACTGCGTCTGGGCAGTTGGGTCGCCTTCCAGGAAGACGACGAGCACAGCCTGCGCTGCAAGCTCGCGGCGGTCATCGAAGCCACCGGCAAATACGTGTTTGTCGATCGTACCGGGATGAAAGTGCTGGAGCGCAGCCGCATCGACCTGGCCCTTGAATTCCGCCGGGGCGCGGTGCGGGCGCTGGATGACACCTTGCTGTTTGATCGGGCGCTGGAGTCGGTGCTCGGCAATCTGCGGCGCCTCAATCGCGGCAAGTGATCGCGCGCCGGGGGCCGATCACGGCATACTGGGCGCCAACACAGTCGGCGTTGAAGGAATCGGTATGCAGTTGGATCCCGCTAGCGGGTGGTGTCACGGGGTGCAGGTCTGCCCATCGCCCAACTTCAATGAACGCCCTGCGGGCGAAATCTCCCTGTTGGTGATCCACAACATCAGCCTGCCGCCGGCGCAGTTCGCCACCGGCAAGGTGCAGGAATTTTTCCAGAACCGTCTGGATGTCACCGAGCATCCCTATTTTGCTGGGATTGCCGACTTGCGCGTCTCGGCGCATTTTCTGATCGAACGTGACGGCAGCGTCACCCAGTTTGTCTCCTGTCTGGAGCGGGCGTGGCATGCGGGCGTGTCGAAGTTCGAAGGCCGGGAAACCTGTAACGATTTTTCCGTGGGCATCGAGCTCGAAGGCACCGATGATCTGCCCTTTACCGATGCGCAGTATCAGGCGCTGATCACGCTGACGCGTCAGCTGCAAACCGCATTTCCGGCCATCACCGGCGCCCGTATCTGCGGGCACAGCGACATCGCACCCGGGCGCAAGACCGATCCTGGCCCGGCATTCGACTGGGCGCGTTACCGCGCAGCCCTGGCACAAGAGGAAGGACAATGAGTTTTCTGGTGTTACTGCTGGCGGTCTGGATCGAGAAGTTCTCGGCCTTGCGCCATCGGGTTCAACGCGATGGCGGATGGATCCGCGAGCTGCACAAACTCGAAAGCAGCCCACGATTGTCGAATCGACCGTGGCTGGTGCTGACCATTCTGGTGTTGCTGCCGGTGGCGCTGCTTGCCTTGTTGCTGGTGGTACTGGAACCCGTCGCTTACGGCTTGCTGGCGCTGCCGGTGCATTTGCTGGTGGTGATTTATGCGCTGGGGCGCGGTGATCTGCTCGGAGGACTCGGGCCGTTCCGTGACGCCTGGCGGCGTGAAGACCTGCAAGCGGCCGCGCATGTGGCCAAGCGTGATCTGGACATCTGCGCCGACAGCGGCGAGCAGTTGCTGGATAGGGTCCAGGGGCATCTGTTATGGGAGGCCTATCAGAGCTTCTTCGCGGTGATTTTCTGGTACTTCGTGCTCGGTCCTGTGGCGGCGCTGGCTTATCGCTTGCTGGCATTGGCGGAAGAAAACAGCCAGAACCCGGCGCTCGCCGAACGTGCCGCCCAGTTACGTCACGCCTTTGACTGGTTGCCGGTGCGCCTGCTGGCTGCCAGCCTTGCACTGGTTGGCAACTTCGTCGCGGTCAGCCGGGTGATGTTGCACGAGCTGTTGAACTGGAACATCAGCGCCGCGCATCTGATCAACAAGGTCGGTCTGGCAGCAGGCGAGATCCCGCCGCCGGTGGTCGGCCCTGAAGGCATCAACACCCTCGATTGCCTGTGGGAACTGCTGCTGCGCGCGGCAGTGCTGTGGTATGCCGGGTTTGCCTTGTGGACAGTCTTGATTCACTGATACTCGCCCGTGAGATTCATTGTGGTGAGGGGATTTATCCCCGATGGGGCGCGCAGCGGCCCCAATATCTTAATGGGGCTGCTGCGCAGCCCATCG
>NZ_JABULD010000351.1:0-5502 GCF_014060985.1 Pseudomonas sp. MD195_PC81_125 | reverse complement strand
AAAAAGATCGCAGCCTTCGGCAGCTCCTACAGGGATGTGTTTCAACAGGTGTAGGACGGTGGGTGCAGAAGTGTGACTTGGCGGTCATCGTGCGGGAAATGGTCTGCATCATCTTCCAATAGCGGCGGATAGTGGCGTTATCGTTCGAATCCCTTACACTGCCCCGGCCGTTCATTTTCCTTTTGAGGCTGTGCGCATGAAATTTCGTTTTCTTCTGTGGATGATGGGTTTGTTGATGGGGAAGGCCAGCCGGACAAATCCTGCGTTCCAGCAGCAGTTGGGTGACAAGAATCTGGTGTTTCAGCTGCAGACGCTGGACGGGAAAGTGGCGCGGCATTTCGTGGTGAAGAATCAGCGCGTTACCAGCAAGTCTGGTGTGGTGGCGGAGCCGGCGTTTGCGATTGCGTTCAAGGATGCGGGTTATGCCTTTGCCACGATGCAGGCGAAGAACAAGCAGCTGGCGTTCATGCAGGGGATTCAGGACAAGTCGATCCAGCTGAAGGGGAATCCGGCGCTGGTGATGTGGTTTCAGGGGTTGATGAAGTATTTGAAGCCGAGGAAAGCCAAGCCTAAGGCTTGAGTAGATGTGCTTGAGTAGAAGGGCTTAAGTGGAGGGGCTGTTGTGGTGAGGGGATTTATCCCCGATGGGCTGCGCAGCGGCCCCAAAACCCGAGACCTCGATATAACTGACGCACCCTGTTGGCTGGGTTTGCGACTGCTGCGCAGTCGGTCGGGGATAAATCCCCTCACCACAGGGTTTCGCTGAGTCAGTTGGGTTGAGGTGGATTCTTCGCGAGCAGGCTCGCTCCCGCAGGGGTGTGTAAACCTTGGGGGAGCGGGCCTGTTTGGGTTCAGGCCTGGCTGAACTGCGAGGCCAGTTCGCGCAGCAGGACTTCGGCTTCGAGGACTTTGCTGACCACGTCGTTGGCTTTGTCGCGGGTCAGGCCGACGCGGTCGAGCAGGGCGTCGGGGATGTCTTCGTCGGGGCCGGAGCCGATGCCGCGGCTGCGCAGCAGGCGTACGGCGAGGCAGACGAGGTTCGGGTATTCGGCGTAGGCGCCGTCGTAGCTTGGGTCGTGCTGGAAGCGCAGGGCGGTGGCCAGTTCGTCGGGCATGTCCCAATAGCGCATCAGCCACGAGCCGATCTGTTCGCGGCTGATGCCCAGCAGGTGCTGCTCGATGTAGCTGTGGCACAGGTGCGGGTTGACCTCCAGGTGGCGACAGATCAGCGAGAAGTGCGGCGGGAACACGTGGGCCAGCAGCAGGTAGCCGAAGTTGTGCAGCAGACCGGCCAGATAGGTCAGGCCGGCTTCCGGGCGCTGGGCGCGCGGCATGGCGCGGGTCAGGCCTTCGATGACGGCGGCGGTGTAGATCGATTGCTGCCAGTACGGCGTGGTGTGTTGCGGATGGTCCTTCGGCAGGCTCAGGGTCTTGCCGAGGGCCAGGCCCAGCGCGAGGTTGATCACCAGATCGAAACCGAGCACGCGAACGATCGCGTCTTCCACCGAACGGATCTTGCCCGGCGAGGCGTAGTACGGCGACGCCGCCCAGCTCACCACTTGTGCAGCCAGCGCCGGGTCGGTTTCGACCACGCCGGTGATGTCGTCGATGGTGGCGTTGGGGTCGACGCGCAACTTGATGATTTTTTGTGCGGTTTCGGCCAGCGGTGGAATCTCGATGGTCGCTTCCAGACGCTGCTGAATCCGGCGTGCAGTGAACGCCTGCACGGCCTGGGTGATTTCCTCGCGGTCATCGTCCGGGCGATCAAGGTTCGGGCGGATGCTGCTCAGGGCTTCGCCGAAGTTGGCGGCGCTGGCCTTGGTCAGCATGGTCTTGAAGGCTTCGCTAGTGATCTCCAGCAGCACGCCCGGCTCGCCGGAGTTGATCAGCAGCTTCGGCTCGCGCAGCAGGCTTTCTTCGTAGAGGCACGGCGAACTGGTCAGCGCTGGCAGGCCCGGCAGCAGGCTCAGGCTGTGTTTGCCGAGCATCTTTTCCAGGCGCTCGGTCGAAACGGCGGTCAGGCGCCGGCCCGTCAGTTCGGCGAGGCGGTTGAGGTCGAGCAACTGGCTCTGCGGAAACAGCACCATCAGCGCGCCCACGGCGTCGTCCAGCAACACGGCTTGTACCTTGCGCGAAGCATTGAGGCCGTGGTGGTCGAGCACTTCTTCGTAGGCGATACCCAGCTTGCCGAGCAGCAGCCGAATTACAGACGGCGCGTGCGGGAGTTCGGGGGCGAGAGCTGCGTCAGTCATGGTCTGTATCCGTTTTTGAAACAATGGCAGGAGTATAACCAGCTCTGTCGGAACGATCCTTCACAAACTGCGACGGTGCTCACACTTGGCCGTATTGCTGCCCATGGCGCAGCCAGCGGTCGAGCAATGGGCTGACGTGGGTTGGCCAGCGTTCGAGCAGCGCTTGCGCGGCATCGCGCACGGCGGGCAGCAAGTCGGCGTCGCGCATCAGGTCGGCGACTTTGAATTGCAGCAGGCCGGTCTGACGGGTGCCGAGCATTTCGCCGGGGCCGCGCAGTTCGAGGTCTTTTTCGGCGATGACGAAACCGTCGTTGGTCTCGCGCATGATGCCCAGGCGCTGGCGGCCGATCTGCGACAGCGGCGGATGGTAGAGCAGCACGCAATGGCTGACCGCGCTGCCCCGGCCAACGCGGCCACGCAACTGGTGCAATTGTGCAAGGCCGAGGCGCTCGGGGTTTTCGATGATCATCAGGCTGGCGTTGGGCACGTCGACGCCGACTTCGATCACGGTGGTGGCGACCAGCAGTTGCAGATTGCCGGCCTTGAATTCAGCCATGACTGCCGCTTTTTCCGCTGGTTTCATGCGCCCATGGATCAGCCCAACCTTGAGCTCGCCGAGAGCGGCGGTGAGGTCTTCGAAGGTGGTTTCAGCGGCCTGACAGGTCAGCTCTTCCGACTCTTCGATCAGCGTGCACACCCAATAAGCCTGACGCCCTTCGGCGCAGGCGCTGCGCACCCGTTCGATGACTTCGACGCGACGGGTGTCGGTGACCAGCACGGTGTTGACCGGGGTGCGACCGGGCGGCAGTTCGTCGAGAATCGAGGTGTCGAGATCAGCGTAGGCGCTCATCGCCAGCGTGCGCGGGATCGGCGTGGCGGTCATGATCAGTTGGTGCGGACACATGCGCCCACCGACGCCTTTCTGCCGCAGCGCCAGACGCTGCTGCACGCCGAAACGGTGTTGTTCGTCGATGATCACCAACGCGAGATTTTTGAACTGCACTTCGTCCTGGAACAGCGCATGGGTACCGACCACCATCGGCGTGCCGCTGGCGATCTGTTCCAGTGCGGCGACGCGGTTCTTGCCCTTGAGCTTGCCGGCCAGCCACGCCACGTCGATGCCCAGCGGTTCGAGCCAGCGCTTGAAGGTGATGAAGTGTTGCTCGGCGAGGATCTCGGTCGGCGCCATCAGTGCGACCTGATAACCGGCCTCCAGCGCTTGCAGCGCCGCGAGGGCGGCGACCACGGTTTTGCCCGCACCGACATCGCCCTGAATCAGGCGCAGCATCGGTTCGTGCTGGCTGAGGTCGTAGGCGATTTCGTTGCCCACACGTTGCTGGGCACCCGTCGGGTTGAAGCCGAGGTTGGCCAGGTATTTTGCCGGCAGTTTCGTCGCTTTCGGCATCGCCGGTGCGCGCAGGGAGCGCATGCTTTCGCGCAGGCGCTGCTGCGATAGCTGGTGAGTCAGCAGTTCTTCGAACGCCAGGCGATGCTGCGCCCAGTGATGACCGAGGGCGAGTTCGTCGACGTCGGCATCGGCGGGCGGGTTGTGCAGGTAGCGGATCGCATCGGCCAGCGGCGCCAGTTGGTAGTCGCGAGCCAGTTCGGTCGGCAGCCAGTCGGGCAGGGTGTTCGGCTTGAGCAGGGTGAGGGTTTGCATGCACAGCTGGCGCAGGCGCTGTTGGGTCAGGCCCTCGGTGAGTGGGTAGACCGGGGTCAGGGTTTCGTCCACCGGCGGCGGTTCGTCACCGGTGATGGCGCGGTATTCCGGGTGGTAGATTTCCAGCCCCGAGGCGCCGGGCCGCACCTCGCCGTAGCAGCGAATCCGCGTGCCGCGCTTGAGGCCTTCTTTCTGCGCATTGCTGAAATGGTAGAAGCGCAGGCTCAGGCCGCCGGTGCCGTCCTGCATGCGCACGACGAGGCTGCGACGCCGACCCATGACCACGTCGGCACCGCTGACGGTGCCTTCGACCACGGCGTCCTGGCCCGGGCGCAAGTGGCCGATCGGCACCACGCGGGTGCGATCCTGATAACGCAGCGGCAGGTGAAACAGCACGTCCTGGAGATTCTCCAGGCCGACCTTGGCCAGTTTCTCGGCCATGGCTTCGCCGACACCCTTGAGTGCCGTCACCGACACTTGCGACAGCTCGGTCATGACCCTGGCTTAACCGGCCGTGACCGGCGCGGCGGGCTTGGCCACCGAGCACAGGCGAACGGAGTCGGCGAGGATCTCGATGGCTTTCGGCCGTGGGAAGCTGGCGCGCCAGGCGATGGCGACGGTGCGGAATGGCACCGGCGCCGACAGCGGCCGCACTTCGATCACGCCCGGGGCGTAGTGATGGCTGTCCACCGCCGACAGCGGCAGGATCGAGATGCCCAGACCGGACGCGACCATGTGGCGGATGGTTTCCAGCGAGCTGGATTCCACCGTGGTGTGTTTGGCGCCGTCGTTGCCCTTGGTCAGGGTCGGGCAGGCTTCGAGCACCTGGTCGCGGAAGCAGTGGCCTTCGCCGAGCAGGAGCAGGCTCTTGTCATTGAGCAGGCCCGGGTCGATGGATTCTTTTTGCGTCCACGGGTGCTGGGCTGGCATCAAGACGTAGAACGGCTCGTCGTACAGCGGCAGGGTCAGCACGTCCGCTTCGTTGAACGGCAGGGCGATGATGATTGCATCGAGCTCGCCGTTGCGCAGTTTGTCGCGCAGCACGTGGGTGAAGTTTTCTTCGATGTACAACGGCATCTGCGGGGCGACCCGGTGCAGTTGCGGAATCAGGTGCGGGAACAGGTACGGCCCGACGGTGTAGATCGCACCGACTTTCAGCGGGGCGGTCAGCTGGTTCTTGCCGGCCTGGGCCAGTTCACGGATGCCTTGCGCCTGCTCCAGGACTTTCTGCGCCTGGGCGACGATGCCTTCGCCGACCGGGGTCAGGCGCACGGCGCTTTTGCTGCGCTCGAAAATCAGCACACCGAGTTCGTCTTCAAGTTTTTTCACGCCCACCGAGAGAGTCGGCTGGCTGACGTGGCAACGCTCGGCGGCGTGGCCGAAGTGCTGCTCTTGGGCGAGGGTAACGATGTAGCGTAATTCTGTGAGGGTCATAGCGAGCGTCCATGAAGTTGCGGGCCAAGCATAACGGCTGCAATCGATAGACGCACGTTATCAGACTGAGTGAGGAATGCGACACCGGGCAATGTGAGTTTGCCGTATGGATGAGCTGAAAAACAAAAGATCGCAGCCTTTCGGCAGCTCCTACAG
>NZ_JABULD010000441.1:0-6202 GCF_014060985.1 Pseudomonas sp. MD195_PC81_125 | reverse complement strand
AGCTCCCACAAGGTTTGCGGTATGGCTGATTTTTAGTGGCATTTGCTTTGCTGAGTGCCTGCGCCAGCCAGGCCCCGCTGCCCCGCGAGCGACCCGACGCTGCCGTTACCGCTGCAACTGCACATCGAACGCCAACAGGCCGATCAGCGTCAGGACTGGCTGTTGGTGATCCAGCGCGAAGGCCCCGGCATCCGCTGGTCGATGATGGATCCGCTGGGCATTCCCCAGGCCCGTCAGCAACTGATCGACGGGCGCTGGCAGGCCGACGGGCTGCTGCCGCCCAATCCCGAAGCCCGGGAGCTGTTTGCCGCGCTGCTGTTCGCCCTGACCCCGTCCGGCGAACTGGCGCGCACTTACCCCACCGCGCAGCAGCAGGGCGAGCAACGCACGCTGGCGCCGCGCTGGACGATCCGTTATGCACAACCGTTGAGTTTCCAATTGAATCTGCCCCAAGGCCCGCACTATCGGGTTTCTCCTCTCGGTGAACCGACGCCATGACTGCCTATCTCAATGCCCTCGGCGTGATCTGCGCGCTGGGCCGCGACAAGCAACAGGTCGCGCAGAACCTGTTTGCCGGTGACTGCTCGGGCATGCGCCGCGAGTCCGGCTGGGTCGCCGAGCGTGAATTGCCCGTGGCGGCGGTACACGGTGAGCTGGCGGCCATTCCGGCCGAACTGGCCGACCAGCGCAGCCGCAACAATCAACTGCTGCTGGAAGCCGCGCTGCAGATTCGCGAGGACATCGACCGGGCCATCCAGACGTATGGTCGCGAGCGCATCGGCGTGGTGCTCGGCACCAGCACCTCGGGGATCGACGAGGCCAGCCGCGGGCTGGCGCACTACCTTCGCGAGCAGCAGTTCCCTGGCGAGTACGACTATCGGCAACAGGAACTCGGAGCGCCGGCGAACTTTCTCGCCGATTGGCTGCAACTCAGCGGCCCGGCCTACGTGATTTCCACCGCCTGCACGTCCAGTGCGCGGGCGCTGATGAGCGCACAGCGCCTGCTCGATCTGGGCCTGTGCGACGCGGTGCTGTGCGGCGGGGTCGACAGCCTGTGCAAACTGACGCTCAACGGTTTCAGCGCGCTGGAAGCGGTGTCCGACCAGCGCTGCAATCCGTTCTCGGCCAACCGTAACGGCATCAACATCGGCGAAGCGGCGGTGCTGTTTCTGATGAGCCAGCAGCGCAGCGACGGCCCGGCCATTGCCCTGCTCGGCAGCGGCGCCAGCTCCGACGCGCACCATATTTCCGCGCCGGAACCGAGCGGTCGCGGCGCCCTGCAAGCCATGCAGAAAGCCTTGAGCCGCGCACAGTTGCAAGCGGCGCACATCAGCTACCTGAACCTGCATGGCACCGCGACCCAGCACAACGATGCGATGGAAAGTCTGGCAGTCGCCACGCTGTTTCCCGACGGCGTGGCCTGCTCGTCGACCAAGCCGATGACCGGTCACACCCTCGGCGCGGCCGGTGCGCTGGAAGCAGCGTTCTGCTGGCTGAGCCTGAGCGCCGACAACCCGCAGCATGCCTTGCCGCCCCACGTCTGGGACGCCCAGCCCGACCCCGACTTGCCGGCGCTGAAGTGGGTGACTGCGAGCGAACGCCTGTCGTCCATTGCACCCCGCTACCTGATGAGCAACTCGTTTGCTTTCGGCGGCAACAACGTCAGCCTGATTATCGGAGACGCCCCATGAACGACTGGCCGCTCGCCGAACTGCTGCCCCACGCTGGCGACATGATCCTGATCGACCGCATCCTCAGCTTCGACGAAGAGCAGATCCACACCCGCCTCACAGTCAAGCCCGACGGTTTGTTCAACCTGCCAGACGGCAGCCTGCCGGCGTGGGTCGGCATCGAGTTGATGGCGCAAAGCGTAGCCGCCTTCGCCGGTTGCCACGCACGACAGAAAGGCAACCCGGTCGCGCTGGGTTTCCTCCTCGGGACGCGTAAATTCGAGTGCAACGTCGAAGCGTTTCCGGCCGGCAGCGAACTGACCATCCACGGCATCCGTTCGCTGGAAGACGACAACGGCATGGGTGTTTTCGAATGCCATATCAACGCCCCCGGCATTGAGGCCAGCGCACGGTTGAACGTGTTCCGCCCGCCGCAGCCCAGCCAATATCTTGAACAAAACAGGGAGTCGAACGATGACTGAATCCGTATTGGTCACCGGCTCCAGCCGTGGTATCGGCCGCGCCATTGCCTTGCGTCTGGCGCAGGCCGGGCACGACATCGTCCTGCATTGCCGCAGCGGCGTTGCCGAAGCGCAAGCGGTGCAGGCCGAGATCGAAGCGCTGGGCCGTCACGCACGCATCCTGCAATTCGACGTCGCCGACCGCGAAGCCTGCAAAACCATCCTTGAAGCTGACGTCGAAACCCACGGCGCTTATTACGGCGTGGTGCTTAACGCCGGCCTGACCCGCGATGGCGCTTTTCCGGCGTTGAGCGATGACGATTGGGACGTGGTGCTGCGCACCAACCTCGACGGTTTCTACAACGTCCTGCACCCGGTGATGATGCCGATGATCCGTCGTCGCGCCGCCGGTCGGATCGTCTGCATCACCTCGGTGTCGGGTTTGATCGGCAACCGGGGCCAGGTCAACTACAGCGCCTCCAAGGCCGGAGTGATCGGCGCTGCGAAGGCGTTGGCGATCGAACTGGGCAAGCGCAAAATCACCGTTAACTGCGTCGCACCGGGCCTGATCGACACAGCGATGCTGGATGAAAACGTGCCGGTGGAAGAACTGATGAAAATGATCCCCGCACAACGCATGGGTACCCCGCAAGAGGTTGCCAGTGCAGTGAATTTCCTGATGTCGGCGGAAGCCTCGTACATCACCCGTCAGGTCCTGGCGGTCAACGGAGGCCTGTGCTGATGAAGCGCGTCGTCGTCACCGGCATGGCCGGCATCACTTCGCTTGGCAGCGACTGGCAGACCATCGCCGGCAACTTCGCGGCCAACCGCAGCGGCATTCGCCGCATGCACGAGTGGGACCGGTTCAGCGAACTCAACACCCGTCTGGCCGGGCCGATCGATGATTTTCTCGTCCCGGCGCACTGGACCCGCAAGCAACTGCGCAGCATGGGCCGGGTCTCGCGGCTGGCCGTAGGCGCGGCAGAACAGGCACTGGCCGACGCCGGCCTGCTCGGCGATGAATCGATCAAGGACGGGCGCATGGGCGTGGCCTGCGGTTCGTCCACCGGCAGCACCGACGAGATCAAGGCCTTCGGCAACATGCTGCTCAATTCGGTGGCCGAAGGCCTCAACGCCAACTCCTACGTGCGGATGATGCCGCACACCACCGCGGCCAACATCAGCATCTTCTTCGGCCTCACCGGGCGCCTGATCCCGACGTCCAGCGCCTGCACCAGCGGCAGTCAGGGCATTGGCTACGCGTATGAAGCGATCAAGTTCGGACGCTGCCGCTGATGCTCGCCGGCGGCGCCGAAGAGTTGTGCCCGACCGAAGCCATGGTTTTCGATGCGCTGTACGCCACCAGTCTGAAAAACGATGCGCCACAGACCAGTCCGCGTCCGTACGACAAGGGCCGCGACGGTCTGGTGATCGGCGAAGGCGGCGGCATGCTGGTGCTCGAAGAGCTGGAGCATGCGCTGGCTCGCGGTGCGCGGATCCACGCCGAGATCGTCGGCTTCGGCAGCAACGCCGACGGCCAGCACACCACCCGCCCGGAACAGGTCACCATGCGCCGCGCCATGGAGCTGGCGCTGGAAGATGCCGGGCTGACGCCGGACGCCATCGGTTACGTCAATGGTCACGGCACTGCTACAGAACAGGGCGACATTGCCGAAACACTGGCGACCAGCAGCCTGTTCGGCGAACACATGCCGATCAGCTCGCAGAAGAGTTTCCTCGGCCACACGCTGGGGGCCTGCGGCGCGCTGGAGTCATGGTTCAGCATCGAGATGATGAATCGCGACCTGTATGTGCACACGCTCAACCTCGACGAGGTCGATCCGCACTGCGGCAAGCTCGATTACCTGCGCGGCGAATTCCGCCAGATGCGTCACAACTACGTGATGAACAACAATTTCGCTTTTGGTGGCGTCAACACCTCGTTGATTTTCCGCCGCTGGCACTGACCGCAACACGTTTGGAGTGAAGGGAATGACTCAGTTTCACCGCATCGCCGCCCTGCTGGCCCTGGCCTTGGCCTTGGTGCTCGGCGGTTGCACCAGCAAACCGGTTTACAACGCCAAGGAAGAATTTTCGCCCAACCTCGGATTCACCCAGGCGCAGATGAGCCGCGCCATCGTCACCGCGCTCAACGACCGCCAGTGGGTGGTGCAGTCGGTTCGCCCGGGCATGATCAAAGCGGCGATCACGGTACGCGGCCGCCACCACGCCGAGGTCGACATCCCGTTCAGCCCGACCTCGTTTGAAATCGACTACCGCAGCAGCTACGGCCTCGACGCCAAGGACGGCAAGATCCACGGCAACTACAACCGCTGGGTCAACCGCCTGCGCGACAACGTGCTCAAGGAACTGTCGATCAACCCGGACATCGAGTTCGTCAACGACCTGGGCATCGTCAAGCAAGGCGCCGACGAGCCGACCTACCTGAGCTTTCGCGAGGGCGTCAAACGCGCCACCGACGCCGGCCTGCTGGACGGCAGCGTGAAGTTCTACCTGGCCGGCGAAACCCTGCCAAAGCAGGTGCGCAAACTCGACACCGTGAGCAGCAGCCGCAAGACCAACGGCTCGAACAAATCCGACACCGACGCCTGCTTCTGGGCCCTGCAATCGGCCCTCGCCACCCTGCAGAACGCCGCGAAAAAAGCCGACGCCAACGCGGTGATCAACATCGCCAGCGTCGACCAGCGCGACCTGTACAAAGACACCGAAAAATTCCAGTGCCGCGCCGGTCTGGTGGTGTCGAGCGTGGCGTTGCGTGGGGATTTGGCCCACGTCGATTGATTGACAGTAGAAACGACAGAGGGCGCCTTGCGGCGCCCTTTGCTATTCAGTTCAGCTCAAGTGCTGGCATGTAACTTCAAGCCCAACGCCTTCACCACTTTCAGAATCGTTCCAAACTCAGGATTTCCTTCACCTGAAAGTGCACGGTAGAGACTTTCTCGAGACAGCCCGGCGTCACGTGCGACTTGGGTCATGCCTCGCGCTCTCGCAATGGTGCCCAGTGCCTTGGCGATAAAGGCAGGATCATCTCCAGCCTCCTCCATGCAGGCATCCAGATAATTGGCCATGTCCTCTTCTGTCTTGAGGTACTCGGCTGAGTCCCAACGAGTGAATTGTTCGGTCATGGGTTTTGCTCCTGCCAAGACTCCGCGATGAGCCTGGCTTGCTTGATATCTCGGGGTTGGCTGCTCTTGTCTCCACCACAAAGGAGGATGACCACTTGCCGACCTTGTTGCATGAAATAGACTCGATATCCGGGGCCATAGTCAATTCTGACTTCGCTGAGCCCCTCACCGACGGCTTTGACATCACCAAAATTCCCATCGGCCATACGATCAATGCGCACCTGAATACGCATCCTGGCGCGGCTGTCAGCCAGCTTCAAAAGCCAGCTGGAGAATGTTGAACTTCGAATGATCTCAGGCATGACCGAGAGTGTAGCCCTTGAGCTACACATGTACCAGACGGTTTTTTCTGCACCGACGTACGGTGTCTACACTCCATAAATCGTTGAATGCTGACTCGCAAAGTCAAGGAGATGACCATGCAAGTGAAAGCCCTGATCGCCGCCGCACTCCTCGGGCTATTGCCCAGCGCCAGCCACGCCACCAACCTGATGTACATGCCGTTCGAAACCGTGCTCTCGGATGCGATTCGCGCCGGACGGCTGGATGGCAGTGTGAAGTTTTATCTGATCGGCAACGGGCCGCAGGGCACGCAGCAGTTGTTGCGCCGGGATGTGGTCAGTGATTTGCGCACCAACGGCTTCAACAAGAGCGATCACGATTCCTGCGAGTGGGTGCTGCAGTCGAACCTGATCAAGTTGCAGGCCGACGCCAAGCGGGTCGGGGCGAATGCGGTGGTCAATATCGTCAGCTATTACGACCAGCATGTGCGCAAGGATTTGAATACCTATGAGTGTCGGGCCGGGGTGTTTGTGACGCGGGTGGCGTTGAAGGGGGATCTGGTGCGGTTGCCCTGAAATATGCGGTGTTCGGGCGAGCGTCTTCGCGAGCAGGCTCGCTCCCACCTTGAAATGCGTTGCCCTGT
>NZ_JABULD010000070.1:0-13862 GCF_014060985.1 Pseudomonas sp. MD195_PC81_125 | reverse complement strand
GAGCACCGCAAAACAGTGTGGGAGCTGGCTTGCCAGCGATGAGGCCATAAACAGCGCCGTGCAAAAAAGGATCTGCCAATGTTCTCCAGGCTCATTCTGTTCAGCGCTTTTGCGCTGCTAAGCCCATTCAATTGGGCCGCTCCACAACCCGCGTTGACGGTCTACGGCGAAGCCCCCAAATTCGCCCCGGACTTCCAGCACCTGGCTTACACCAATCCCAACGCTCCCAAGGGCGGGACACTGCGCCGCTCTTCGCTGGAAAGCGGCCCGTTCGATCACCTGATTCCGTACATCGACAAAGGCACTGGCGTCGCCGAGATCGACGGCTGGCTCTACGCGCCGCTGGCCTATCGCAGCAAGGACGAACCCTACAGCGTCTACGGTCTGGTGGCGCAGCAGATGGAGCTGGATGCGGATAGCCGCTGGTTGCGCTTTTACCTCAACCCCAAGGCCCGGTTCGACGACGGCACGCCAATCACTGCCGAAGACGTGCGTTACACCTTCGAGCTGTTTATCACTCAGGGCAGCCTCAAATACCGCCAACAGTTTCGTGACGTCGCCGACGTCGTGGTGGAGTCGCCGACGCAAGTGCGCTTCAACTTCAAGAACAACGACAGCCGCACCTTGCCACTGGATCTGGCGACACTGCCGGTGTTGCCCGAACATTGGTGGCGCACGCGCAACTTCGCCGAGGGCGCCGGTTTCGAGATCCCGCCGGGCAGCGGCCCGTACCGCATCAGCGCGGTGGATGCCGGGCGCAGCGTGAAATTTCAACGCGTTGCCGACTGGTGGGCCAAGGACCTGCCGATCACGCGCGGCCTTTATAACTTCAATCACTTGAGTGTGGAGTTCTTCGCCGACACCGATGTTTCACGGCAAGTGCTCAAGGCTGGCGGCTTCGACTACAACCGCGAGTTTTCCGCGACCAGTTACACCATCGGCTATGCCGGGGCAGCGCTGGAGCAGGGCAAACTGCTCCGCGAACATCTGGCACCAGGTGCCGCGCAAGGTTCGCAGGGGTTCGTGTTCAACCTGCAAAAACCGCTGTTTCAGGATCGCCGGGTGCGGCAGGCGATCGCCATGCTCTGGGATTTCGAATGGAGCAACCGGCAGATGATGCGCAGCATGTACTTGCGCCAGCGCAGTTACTTCTCGCACAGCGCGTTGGCGGCCACCGAGTTGCCGGACGCCGAGGAACTGAAAATCCTCGGACCGTGGCGCGGCAAGATCCCCGACGAGGTGTTCACGCAAGTCTTCGAAGCGCCGAAAACCGACGGCAGCGGCAACATTCGCGCCGAGCAGTTACAGGCCCTGAAACTGCTCGAAGCCGCCGGCTGGAAACCCCATGGCGATCAGTTGGTGAATGCCAAAGGCGAACCGCTGCAGTTCACCTTTCTCAACGGTCAGAAGGGTTTTGAAAGGCTGCTGCTGCCGTTCAAGCGCAACCTGGCGCAGATCGGTGTCGGCTTCGATATTCGCCAGGTCGACACCGCGCAATACACCAACCGCGTGCGCAATCGCGACTACGACATGATCGTCGTGGGTTACCCGGTGAGTCAGGCGCCGGGGCGCGAGATGTTCAATTACTTCGGCTCCGACGGCGCCGACGATCCCGGCTCGAATAACTACATGGTGCTGCGTGATCCGGCGGTCGATACCTTGCTCGAGGGGCTGGTGCAGGCCGACAACCGCGAAAGCCTGCTGCGCCATGCCCACGCCCTGGATCGGGTGTTGCAGTGGGGTTACTACTGGATTCCCAATTACTACCCGCCGGGAATTTCCACGGTGTGGTGGAACCGTTTTGGCCGCCCGGCGACAGCGCCGCTGTATGACGCCGGGCTCGATACCTGGTGGGAAATCAGCCCGACCGCGCTGACCGCCACGCAGATGCAGCAACAACAAAAGGAGTATGCGCATGTGGGGTTATAGCCTGCGGCGTCTGCTGCTGATCGTGCCGACGTTGCTCGCCATTCTGCTGGTCAATTTCGTGATCGTGCAGGCCGCGCCGGGTGGCCCGGTGGAACAAGCCATCGCGCGCTTGCAGGGCATCGGAGTCGGCGCAGCGGTGGGCGGCGGTCATGTCGAAACCATTGGCGGCGAATCCCGCGCGACCCGAGGCCTGGACCCGAAACTGGTGGCCGACATCGAGCGTCAGTACGGCTTCGACAAACCGGCCGGTGAACGCCTGTGGCTGATGCTCAAAAGCTACGCGCACCTGGATTTCGGTCAGAGCTTTTTCCGCGGTGCCAGCGTCACCGAGCTGATCTGGCAAAAGCTCCCGGTGACCTTGTCGCTGGGCTTGTGGGCGACGTTGATCACCTATCTGGTGTCGATTCCGCTGGGCATCCGCAAGGCCGTGCACAACGGTTCGGCGTTCGATGTCTGGAGCAGCGTGGCGATCATCATCGGCTACGCAATGCCGGGCTTTCTGTTTGCGCTGCTGTTAATCATCGTGTTTGCCGGTGGCAGCGCGCTGGACTGGTTTCCGGTGCGCGGACTGGTCTCGGACAACTTCGCCGAACTGTCGCCGTGGGGCAAGGTTGCCGATTACTTCTGGCATCTGGTGCTGCCGGTCACCGCGTTGGTGATCGGCGGATTCGCCACCCTGACGATCCTCACCAAGAACAGCTTTCTCAACGAGATCTCGCGGCTGTACGTGCTGACGGCGCGGGCCAAGGGCTTGAGCCAGCGTCAGGTGTTGTACGGCCACGTGTTCCGCAATGCGATGCTGCTGGTGGTCGCCGGATTACCGCAGGCACTGGTGACGGTGTTTTTCGGCGGCTCGTTGCTGATCGAAGTGATCTTCTCCCTCGATGGCCTCGGCCGTCTGAGTTACGAGGCGGCGGTGTCGCGTGACTACCCGGTGGTGTTCGGTTCGCTGTTCATCTTCACCCTGTTCGGCCTGCTGATAAAACTGCTCGGCGACCTGTGCTACACGCTGGTCGACCCGCGCATCGACTTCACCGCGAGGACTGTCTGATGCTGACTCTATCTCCCATCGGACAGCGGCGCTGGGCGCGGTTCAAGGCGCATCGGCGTGGCTGGTGGTCGTTGTGGCTGTTTTTGCTGTTGTTCGGTCTGAGCCTGGGCGGCGAGCTCATCGCCAACGACAAACCGCTGCTGGTCGAGTACCAGGGCCAATGGTATTTCCCGGCGTTCAAACGCTACACCGAGCAGGATTTCGCCGGCGAACTGCCGTTCCAGCCGGACTATCGCAGCGCGCAGGTGCGGCAACTGATCGAAGAGCAGGGCGGACGGATGTGGTTTGCGCCGATCCCGTTCGGTTTCGATACCGTGAATTACGACCTGACCGATCCGGCACCGAGCCCGCCGAGCGCCGAAAACTGGCTGGGCACCGATGATCAGGCGCGGGATGTGCTCGCGCGGGTGATCTTTGGCACGCGGGTGTCGTTGCTGTTTGCCCTGGCGCTGACCGCTGCCAGTGCGCTGATCGGCATTGCGGCCGGTGCCTTGCAAGGCTATTACGGTGGCTGGGTCGATCTGCTCGGGCAGCGGTTGCTGGAAGTGTGGTCGGGACTGCCGGTGTTGTATTTGCTGATCATTCTGTCCGGGTTCGTCGAGCCGAATTTCTGGTGGTTGCTGGGGATCATGGCGCTGTTTTCCTGGCTGAGTCTGGTGGATGTGGTGCGCGCCGAGTTTCTGCGCAGCCGCGGTCTGGAATACGTGAAAGCCGCGCGGGCGTTGGGCGTTGGCGATGTGCAGGTGATCTGTCGGCACATCCTGCCCAATGCGATGAGCGCGACCCTGACGTACCTGCCGTTCATTCTCACCGGAGCGATTGCCACGCTGTCGGCACTGGATTTTCTCGGTTTCGGCATGCCCGCCGGCAGCGCTTCGCTGGGCGAATTGATCGGTCAGGGCAAGAGCAATCTGCAAGCGCCGTGGTTAGGGCTGACGGCGTTTTTTGCCTTGGCGCTGATTCTTTCTCTGTTGGTGTTCATCGGTGAGGCTTGCCGAGATGCTTATGATCCAAGGACTTGAGATGAGCGAAAATCTGATCGAAATACGCAACCTGCGTGTGACATTCAACGGCCAGCCTGTGGTGCATGGCATCGACCTCGATATTCGTCCGGGCGAATGCCTGGCGCTGGTCGGCGAGTCCGGCTCGGGCAAATCGGTGACCGCTCACAGCATCCTGCAATTGCTCGACCCGAACATCACGCGGATCGACGGCAGCATTCGTTATGCCGGCGAAGAGCTGCTCGGCGTGCATGAGCGTTATCTGCGCCAGTTACGCGGCAACCGTATTGCGATGATTTTTCAGGAGCCGATGAGTTCGCTGAATCCACTGCACACGATCGAGCGGCAACTCGGTGAGAGCCTGGCGCTGCACAAAGGCCTGGCGGGCGCGCAGGCCCGTGAACGGATGCTTGAACTGCTCGAACTGGTCGGCATTCAGAACCCGCGCGAACGGCTCAAGGCCTATCCGCATCAACTCTCCGGCGGCCAGCGCCAACGGGTGATGATCGCCATGGCGCTGGCCTGTGAGCCGCAATTGTTGATCGCAGACGAACCCACCACTGCATTGGACGTGACGGTACAGCGCAGGATTCTGTTGCTGCTCAAGAAATTGCAGCAGCGCCTGGGCATGGCGCTGCTGATCATCAGCCACGACCTCAATCTGGTGCGAACCCTCGCGCAGCGGGTGGCGGTGATGCGCGGTGGACGGATCGTCGAACAGGCGCCGTGCGAGCAGTTGTTCAGTGCGCCGCAGCATCCTTACAGCATTGAATTGCTGAATGCCGAGCCGGGCGGGCATGCCTTGTGTCTCGGCGCGACAGAGGACTTGTTGCAGGTGCGCGATCTGCAGGTGCGTTTTCGTCTGAGCGGCGGTTGGCTGCGGCGCAACACCTGGCTGGACGCGGTGAAGGGCATCGATCTGAATCTGCAGCGCGGCAAAACGCTGGGGATTGTCGGCGAGTCGGGCTCGGGCAAGTCGACATTGGGCCAGGCGATTCTGCGTCTGATCGACGCCGAGGGCAGCATTCACTTTGCCGGTGAGGCGCTGCAACAGTTGAGCGGCAAGCAACTGCGCCCCCTGCGCAAGCGCCTGCAAGTGGTGTTTCAGGATCCGTTTGGCAGCCTCAGCCCGCGCTTGTGTGTGGAGCAGATCATTGCCGAGGGCTTGCAGGTACACAGTGATCTGAATGCTGCCGAGCGTGAGCAGGCGGTGATTGATGTGCTGCGCGAGGTTGGCCTGGATCCGGCCACCCGACATCGCTATCCGCACGAATTTTCCGGCGGACAACGCCAACGGATTGCAATCGCTCGGGCGCTGGTGCTCAAACCGGATCTGATCTTGCTCGATGAACCGACCTCGGCGCTGGATCGCACGGTGCAGAAGCAGATCGTTGCTTTATTGCGGCGACTGCAGGAAGAGCATGGGCTGACTTACCTGTTCATCAGCCATGACCTGGCGGTGGTGCGGGCGTTGGCCCATGACCTGATTGTGATGAAGGAGGGGGAGGTGGTGGAGCGGGGTCGGACGGATGAGCTGTTTACGGCGGCGCGGCATCCTTATACGCAGGAGCTATTGGCGGCATCGTTTGTCACGACGATTTTGCCTGCTACACATACGGACAAACTTTTATCCGTGGTGTAGTTCCGTTACATTCCGCGCCCTGGCCAATACAAGGAAGTAGATGATGGCAAACCCATTTCCTTCCTCGGCAGCGCCACCGCTCATGGCGGCATGATCATCACTGCTCCGGTGACGTTTTCGTCGGCACGGCAGTCGGTGCCGTGCCGTTCACCCCGATCGTACCGTGCCCAAGCATAGCGAACGCTTTCAAATGGTCGACGAAACCACCGGCGAAAACCATGACTGTTAATTTTCACAAGCGCGTGGGTCTCATAGCGGCCTTTTTGCTGGTTTTTAGTGCGATGGGTCTCTATCTGCACACAAGGGAAGATGCAATGAGCGAGAAAGTGATGATGTACTACGGCGACTGGAGTCCGGAAGAAAACCGTTTTGATGCAACAAAATGGTTTCGTACCGATATGTACCGCAGTGATGTTGTCGATGGAAAAAAAAGCGCTGTAACCATGCTGCGTAACAGACCATTACCTTTTAAGCCAAGCGACAACGATGAGTTGGTAGCTGGCGCCATTGTGGCCCTCGAGGCGGCGTATCCGCCGGTCAATGGTGACTTGCTTGGCAAGGAATGGCCGATGCTGATTCCACGTATCCGCTACCGTTACAGCGCTTTCGAAGCGCCGGATCAGCCGCAGGATTATTACAACATTTATCTGAAGTACCAGGGTGAGCGGTATGTCATCACTTTCGCCCGGGATGCGCAAACCGGTGAAATCATTCCAGGGGGTAGTGTCCAGTTGATGTACCCCGAGAGTGAGACCCAGATCGCCGATCGGCAGGTCTTCAAAGAGCTGGACGCCGCCGGCATCCAATGACCCGGAAATGACAAATCCCGCCATCAAGGCGGGATTTGTTTGTAATGCGACGAATCTTACGACGGGAACAGCTCGGACAGCTTCATCGACAGCATCATGTCGCCTTCAACGCGCAGCTTGCCGCCCATGAACGCTTGCATGCCGTCGGTTTCACCGCTGACGATGCCTTTCAGCGTGTCACTGTCCAGTACCAGTGTGCAGTTGGCGTCTGGGTTTTCGCCTTCCTGGATGTCGCAAGTACCGTCTTTGACGATCAGCGCATAGTGCTTGTCTGCGTCGGTGATGTTGAAACCGAAGACCAGATCCAGACCGGCAGCGGCGGCTGGGTTGAACTTGGCTTGCATCGCTTTTACGGCATCAGCTACGGAGGTCATGGTTCGATCCTTTATGGGTTGATTGCAGCAGGGTCACAGTAATCCGGACTCAACGGTAGGTGATGAGTTCCGGGGCCTTCAGCAGTTGCAGATGCGCATGACTGTTGAAGGAAGCCAGAGTCACCTCGCGACCGCGGAATTTCAGCTGGTTGAGCGAGGTGTTGACGATTTGCCAATTCAGTTCAAAGGCCTGCCTGGCCGGTATTTGGGTAATCAGGTGGAGCAGGGCGGTAATGGTGCCGCCGGAGGTGAATACGGCGACTTTCTGATTGCCGTCGGCCTGTTCGAGGATGCGCTGGAGCCCCCCCTGAACCCGTTCGACGAAACCCAGCCAGCTTTCCAGCCCGGGGGTGTCGTGGGTGCCGGCCAGCCAGCGCTCGATGACCAGCGCGAAGATGCGCTGGAACTCGGCGCGGTTCTGCGCGGCGTTGCGCAGGATGTCGATGGCTTCCGGCTCGTCCTCCAGCATGGCGGGGATCAGCGCACGAATCACAGCGTCGGCGTCGAACTCGTTGAACGCAGAGTCGGTCTCCAGCGTCGGTACCGACAGGCCCTTGGCGCTGAATTGTTCCAGCGCGCTGCTGGCCGTGTGTTGCTGGCGGCGCAGGTCGCCCGCCAGGCAGCGATCGAAACGGATTCCCAACTCGGCCAGGTGCTGGCCGAGGATTTCTGCCTGGCGCACACCGATGGGCGACAGGACGTCATAGTCGTCTGCACCAAAGGAGGCCTGGCCATGTCGAATCAGATAGATGCTGCCCACGTCCGCGTCATCCCGGTACGTTGAAGGTTGTGGCGAGGTTATGAGGATGACGGAGTGCTGTCAATGAAAAAACATACGCTTGTTTGAAATGCCCGTTACAGGCCTGTTGCCAGAGGTTTCACGGCTGGCCGAGGAGGCGGCGCATGGGTATGCTGGAACCATCCCGCGCATGTTTGTGCATCCGCGCATTGTTTTAAGGAGTCTCTGTGGAGTTTTTCACCGAATACGCCAGCTTCCTGGCCAAGACCGTAACGCTGGTGGTCGCCATTCTGGTGGTGCTCGCCAGTTTTGCTGCGTTGCGCAGCAAGGGCCGGCGCAAGTCGTCCGGGCAGTTGCAGGTCAGCAAGCTCAATGATTTCTATAAAGGCTTGCGTGAGCGCCTGGAGCAGACCCTGCTCGACAAGGATCAGCTCAAGGCCCTACGCAAGGGCCAGGCCAAATCGGAGAAGTCCGAGAAGAAGCAAAAGAACAAACCCGAGGCCAAATCACGGGTGTTCGTGCTGGATTTCGACGGTGATATCAAGGCCTCGGCCACCGAGAGCCTGCGTCACGAAATCACTGCATTGCTGACCCTCGCCACGCCGAAGGACGAAGTGGTGCTGCGCCTGGAAAGTGGTGGTGGCATGGTGCACAGCTATGGTCTGGCCTCATCGCAACTGGCGCGGATCCGTGAGGCCGGCGTGCCGTTGACCGTGTGCATCGACAAGGTCGCGGCCAGCGGCGGCTACATGATGGCGTGCATCGGCGAGAAGATCATCAGCGCCCCGTTCGCGATTCTCGGCTCGATCGGGGTAGTCGCGCAGCTGCCCAACGTCAATCGTCTGCTGAAAAAGCACGACATCGATTTCGAAGTGCTGACCGCGGGTGAGTACAAGCGCACCCTCACCGTATTCGGCGAAAACACCGAGAAGGGCAGGGAGAAGTTTCAGGAAGACCTGGACATCACCCACCAGTTGTTCAAGAACTTCGTGGCCCGTTATCGGCCACAACTGGCCATCGATGAAGTGGCTACCGGAGAAGTCTGGCTGGGCGTCGCGGCGCTGGACAAACAATTGGTCGATGAACTCAAGACCAGCGACGAATACCTGGCCGACAAGGCGAAGAAAGCCGAGGTCTACCACCTGCATTACGCCGAGCGCAAAAGCCTGCCGGAACGCATCGGCATGGCCGCCAGTGGTTCGGTGGAACGCGTGTTGGTGAACGGCTGGAGTCGCCTGACCCAGCAACGCTTCTGGTAAGCCACTTGCATAAAAGGCCCTTCATTGTTCTGCAATGAAGGGCCTTTTTTATTGAGGTGGTATATATGTATTTTTTAAGTTTGAAATGTTGATTGTGCGAGCGTTGGTTTGATCTGATATTCGCGCTTTTATAAAGAGATCGGCTCGCTAAGCTGATGACTCCTTTAAGTGCGTGAGATCATCAATGTCCTCGTTAACCGATACAACTGCGTCAGCCACGCCAACTTCAGAACAGAAAGGCCTCTTTTTTTTATTTGATCAAAAAGAATGCACCGCCCTGGATATTGGCGGCTTCCGGGGCGTTGCGCCGCGAACTCTACGACAGCCTCATTGAAAGTCATCGCACGCGCAGTACCGCAGGCGCGCTCCTGAACAAACTGCAGTCACCCGAGCAGTTCTGCTCCCCCTTGCTGGCCAAGGCCATGTCCGACAAGCTGTCCACGCCTGTGGACGTGTCCGGCGTAGTGTTTCAACACGTGCGTTCAACGTCGAGCCTGCTGGGACTGCGCAAAAAACTGGTGCTGCCGATCAATCGCGATCTGCTGGTCGCCGCGTGCGAGAACTTCGAATCCCGCGAAACCGAGGCGAAAAACTACAGCGACACGTCACTGATCTATATCCCACAGAAACTGAACGCTGGCGTGGCTTCGATATTGCCAATACAACCCCATGAGTTTGCGCAATTGTGCCGGACACTGGATCTGGGCAAGCAATATCAGACTCATCTTGAAACGGTATTTGAACTTAACGTCGAATCGAACAATGTGCTTAGCCAGTGCGCTGCCCATGTGCGAAGTTGTTTTGATGTGGAACGGCATATTGCGCTGATGAAAAAACATATCAGCACGTCGGTTCACCAAATGTTGAAGTGCGTGAAGGACGGCGACAGCGCGATCAAACTGGGGAAAAACACCCTCGGGTATCAGAGTCTGGAAATGTTCAACATGACCCTGCATGGCCCGTTGTTCATCGGGCCTGTCAGCGAGCATGCCGACGATGATTATCGCTGCGTCGTTTACCTGCCGGGCGATCCGCTGCATCCGCTGAAAGAGTACGCCTCGTTCACCGACTTTGAGGTCGAGTTGAGCGGGCGCCTGAGAAACCCTGCATTCAAGACGTTCTTCATGGGCTTCCTGAAGCTGGGCGAGCGGGCGGCCTTTCAACAGGAACTGAATATTCGCCTGTATCCCGGTGGCAGTTCACTACTGACGGGCACCGGCACTTACGTGACGTTGACGGGTGTCGATATCGAGGGCGATCCCTTTACCGGGATACACCGTCAGCAGGTAACGCGGACCTTGGCCGACGCCCGGCTTCTGGTGGTTCCCACGGATGATGAAGACGAGAAAACCCGCCTCGCACGCCTGGAGACCTTCAAGGAAATCGGTATCGATCTATTGCTGGTCGCGGCCTCGTTTTTGCCCGGAGTGGGTGAAGTGCTGTTGACGGTGGGTACTCTGCAACTTCTGTCGCACGTCTATGAGGGCATTGCGAGTTGGACCCGTGGCGAGCAGGAGCAGGCCACGGATCACCTGTTCGATGTCATCGAAAAACATCATTCTGATGGCCGCTTTTGCCGCCGGGACGAAAGTCGTCGGGGCGGCCTATAAAACCGTCAGGTCGTCGGCCTTCATCGAACGTTTGATCGTGGTCAATCCGGGCGGTGGACGCCTGCGCCTGTGGAAGCCGGACCTCAAGGCTTTTCGTCAACATCGGCGGTTGCCCAAAGGATTGCCCGTCGACGAGCGCGGGTTACGTTGGCTCGAGGGACAGGCTTACGTCACCCTCGACTCCGTTCGGTACGCAGTGCATCAGCAACCCGAGACCGAACTGTGGGAAGTGCTGCCTCCACCGGGCGCAGCAGAAAGCTACCGTCCGTTGCTCGAAACCAATGACCGCGGCGCCTGGCGTCATGACTCGGAGCGGGTGCAGGAGTGGGGGCGGCTGACGTTGTTCCGTCGTTTCGGCTACACCAGAGAAGCGATCCCGGACGCCATGGCGACGCGTGTTCTGGCGGTCAGTGGACTTGATGACAGCGTGTTGCGGCAGGTGCATATCGATCAGGTACAGACCCCGGCACTGTTGGTCGATACCGTGCAACGTTTCATGGCGGACGCTGCAGTCAAAGCGTTTATCGAACAGTTACAGACGCCGAGTACGGCAGCGCTGGCCGACCCTGATCTGCAGTTGCATGTGCTCACCGCCGCGGCGAAATGGCCCTCCGATAACGCAATCAGCGTGGTCAACGCATTGGATTACCCGGTCAACCGTTACGGTTTGCAAACCGCCAAGAGCGTTATCCGGCTGACTGAGGACGCGCTGCACAAAGGTCAGTTACACCGCTCGCTATTGTCGAAGCTGTCGCGCAATCAGCGAGAAAGCCTGCTCGGCAACGCGTCGACGAACACGCAAGTGCAAATACAGGAGCTGGCGCGGATCGTTGCCGAGCAGGCTCAAACCGCGCGCCCCCGATTTGTTCCGGCGGGTATACCAGCGTAGCCAGGTCCCAGGCCATCCCCGGGTCGCGGTACTGATGCAACACTTTCCCGAGCTGCCCGCCAGTGCCGCCGAAGAGCTGGTGAATAATGCGTTCAGTGGCGAATGGCGCGAGCTGGACGCGAAACGCGTGCCCTTGCGGCTGGCGGAGGAGGCCCGGCGCTATCAGCAGATGATCCGTGTCTGTCGCGCCTACGAAGGTCTGTATCTCGATGGGGCGGGAGGGCAGTACACCAATCGACTGGTGCTCGATGCACTCAAACACCTCCCGGGCTGGTCGGACGCCGCGTTCGTGCAAATACTCGAATGGACCGCGACCCATGATTCGGCAGCCGCGATCGGGCCGGCGACAGCGAGCGAGCGCACGGTGGTCAGCGTGTTCGAGGATCGAATCAACGTCATTCAGGGCACCGACGCACCGCTTGTCACATTCACCAGGCGCATCCGCGAACACTATTTCCGCGCGCTCTGGATGGGGCTTTCGGCACAGCGCAGGACGGCGCTGGGCGTACAGGCGGAAAATGGTGCTGCCGCGTTGCAGGAAAAGATTACCCGCGTGGCGCAGGAGCGACGGACGATCTTCGCGCAGAGCGTTGGCGCGCGTCTCGGAGAGCTGTCACCCATGGGACTGGCCGAGCGTACTGCTGTCGTGTCCGGTGCGACCTCCGGCGAGGTGACCAATGTCATGGTGCGCCGGGCTCTGGAGCTGTATCCGATGCACACCCCTGCGCAGATTCATCGTCTGCTCAACGCTCTGGGCACCAACGAAATCAAGGTGCTGATGAAGCTCGAAGCGCTGCGGCTGGAGTTTTTCGCGCTCAGAGAAACCTTGAGTCGCTGGGTCAGCCGTCAGACCTGGCATTTGAGCGCCGATGGCACACGGCAGCCGACTCCCCGAGACAGCAAGCTGCGCGCCATGCGCGCGATCATTCGCAGTTGGCGCAAGGAGCCGGGGAATGTGGCTGCAGACCAAAGTTTATATGGCACCTTGCGGTTCGCGCCGGAGCCTTTGGGGGAGCTGCCGCCGGTGGTGGCCGATTTCAGTCATGTCGGACGGGTCATCATGGACGGTGTGATGCCCCATGCCGGACTGAACGAATTTCTGCGCAACTTCAGCCAGTTGCGCAGCCTGTCACTGAGCGACAATCAGCTCAGCCAGTTGCCCGAGTCGCTGGAGCGGATACGTTGGCTGACGCATCTGGACCTGAGCAACAATCGCCTGCAGTCCTCTGAAGCATCGCTTGCTCAATTGGGGCGGATGAAAGACTTGCGGGTGCTGCACCTTGATTTCAACCCGAACCTGGCGCAACTGCCCGATCTCGGTGGGCTGGCGCATCTTGAGCAGTTGACCGTGCGCGGTAGCCGGATGACACACTGGCCACAGCGCCTGTCCGGGCTGCTCCGATTACAGTTGCTGGATCTGCGCGACAATCGGATTCAAACCCTGCCAGCGCGGGCGTTCGATACTACTCAATTGCCGCAGATGATTCGCTTGCACGGCAATCCGTTGTCCTCCGAAACGCTGAAAAACATCGCGACTTATCAGCAGACCTTCAGTGGTCGTTTCGGTGTGACGGCGATGGAGGGGCGCAAATCCCCCCTGCAAACCGTGACGCGGGAAGATCAGAGTGTGCAGTGGCTGGCCGGGGAAAGTGCCAGCGTGGCGTCGTCCCGGCGCGAGGTATGGGAGGCGCTGCGCGCGTTACCTGATTCCGCTGACTTTTTTCAAGTGCTGTTGCAACTGGTGCACACCGCAGAATTTACCCACGTGTATCCGCATTTGCGCCAGCGTGTCTGGGATGTGGTGGACGCGGCTGCCGGCGATCAGCGCCTGCGTCGGTCATTGTTCAATGCGGCGCGCAGTGCCAGGGTCAGTGTCGACGGCTACAGCGCGTTGTTCAGCGAAATGGAAGTGCTGGTCTTGTGTTTCCGGGCGAGCGCGGCGGCCTCCGCCGGTGTGCAGGTGCTGGAAGCGCAACTGGTGAGTCTGCTCAAGGGCCTGTTCCGTTTGCACGAAGTGGAAAGCCTTGCGCTGGCGGACATCAGCGCACGTTTCCACACCGCGCCGATGGACTACGATCAGGCGCTGCAAGTCAGCCTGGCCTATCGGGTTGGTCTGGCGCAACGCCTGAACCTGCCGGCGCAGCCGCAGACGCTGAGCAAACCCTTGAATATCGAGGTATCGCCGACCGTCCTGGATCAGGCCTTTCAACAGGTGCTCAAGACCGAAAGCAGCGGCGCCTTACGCGACTGGAGCGTAGCGCAGACGTTCTGGGTCGAGTACCTGGAGTCGGCTCACGGTGATCGGTTTTCCGCCGTGAACGAACAGACGTCGCGGGAAATGGCTCAATTGGAAGGGCAGATCGAACTGACGCGCGAGGCGGCCTCGACGCAGATGAATGCCATCCTCGACAACTTCGGTAATCAGCGCCGGGAATTGATCGGGCAACTGACGGATCAGGCGTTGGCACGCCACGCCGAACTCGACGCAGCAAAGGCCGCGACGGCTGAAATGATGGAGGCTTGATGCGGCGTCGCTTGCACGCAACGCTTGGCGTTAAC
>NZ_JABULD010000305.1:0-6794 GCF_014060985.1 Pseudomonas sp. MD195_PC81_125 | reverse complement strand
CTGGCGCGAACCGGTGAGTTTTCGAGGCGCACAAGGGCGAGATTCTCGGGCTGTTCGGCTTGGTCGGGGCCGGGCGCACCGAGCTGTTCCGGCTGCTCAGCGGGCTTGAGCGCAACACCGCCGGACGCCTGGAATTGCGCGGCCATGAACTGAAATTGCGCTCACCGCGTGACGCGATTGCCGCCGGGATTCTGCTATGCCCCGAGGACCGGAAAAAAGAAGGGATCATTCCGCTGGCCAGCGTTGCCGAGAACATCAACATCAGCGCGCGCGGCGCCAATGCCAGCCTCGGCTGCCTGCTGCGCGGGCTGTGGGAGAAGGGCAACGCCGACAAGCAGATCAAGGCGCTGAAAGTCAAAACCCCGCACGCCGGGCAGCAGATCAAATTCCTGTCCGGCGGCAATCAGCAGAAGGCGATTCTCGGTCGCTGGCTGTCGATGCCGATGAAGGTTCTGCTGCTCGACGAGCCGACTCGCGGCATCGACATCGGCGCCAAGGCCGAGATCTACCAGATCATCCATAACCTGGCCGCCGATGGCATTTCGGTGATCGTGGTGTCCAGCGACCTCATGGAGGTGATGGGCATTTCCGACCGCATTCTGGTGCTCTGCGAAGGCGCGCTGCGCGGCGAAGTCAGCCGCGACCAGGCCAATGAATCCAACCTGCTGCAACTGGCTTTGCCGCGCCATCGCGCTGACGGCGTGGCGAACTGAGAGGTGACTATGATGACCATCCAAAACAAGGCACTGCCGACTCCCCGCAAACCGCTGGACCTGCGGCGCTTCCTCGATGACTGGGTCATGCTGCTGGCGGCGATCGGGATCTTCGTCGCCTGCACGCTGCTGATCGACAACTTCCTTTCACCACTGAACATGCGCGGGCTGGGCCTGGCGATTTCCACCACCGGCATCGCCGCGTGCACCATGCTCTACTGCCTGGCGTCGGGGGCACTTCGACTTGTCGGTAGGCTCGGTGATCGCTTGCGCCGGCGTGGTGGCGGCGGTGGTGATGCGCGACACCAACAGCGTGTTCCTCGGCGTCAGCGCAGCGCTGGTGATGGGCCTGATGGTCGGGCTGATCAACGGCATCGTGATTGCCAAGTTGCGGGTCAATGCGCTGATCACCACGCTGGCGACGATGCAGATCGTCCGCGGCCTGGCCTACATTTTTGCCAACGGCAAAGCAGTGGGCGTGTCGCAGGAATCGTTCTTCGTCTTCGGCAACGGCCAGTTGTTCGGCGTGCCGGTGCCGATCCTGATCACCATCGTCTGCTTCCTGTTCTTCGGCTGGCTGCTGAACTACACCACCTACGGGCGCAACACCATGGCCATCGGCGGCAACCAGGAAGCGGCGTTGCTCGCCGGGGTCACGTTGACCGGACCAAGATCATCATTTTCGCCGTGCACGGCGTGATCGGCGCACTGGCCGGGGTGATTCTGGCGTCGCGCATGACCTCCGGGCAGCCAATGATTGGCCAGGGTTTCGAGCTGACTGTAATTTCGGCGTGTGTGCTCGGCGGCGTGTCGTTGAGCGGCGGGATCGGCATGATCCGGCATGTGATTGCCGGGGTACTGATTCTGGCGATCATCGAGAATGCGATGAACCTGAAGAACATCGACACGTTTTATCAGTATGTGATTCGCGGTTCGATTCTGTTGCTGGCCGTGGTGATCGACCGCCTCAAACAACGCTGATTCCATCTGTCGAAGCATAATTTTGTGGCGAGGGAGCTTGCTCCCGCTCGGCTGCGCAGCAGTCGCAAACCCGGACAGTGCGGTGTGTCAGACTCACCGCTGTCACCGGATTTGGGGCCGCTCTGCAGCCCAGCGGGAGCAAGCTCCCTCGCCACAGGTATGCGTTCCTTCTGTCCGAACCGCTAAAAAACTTCTTGCCCGCCTGCGCCCGTTTCGGGTATCACTTTGTACATGATTAGACAGGTACGATTTGACAAGAAACAACGGGTGGTCGACGAACTCGTCCGGCGCATCGAAAGCGGCCTCATGGAGGACGGCTTTCTGTTGCCCGGCGAGCATCAGTTGGCTCAGGAATTCAACGTCAGCCGTGGCACGTTGCGCGAGGCGCTGGCCGAACTGAAGCGGCGCAATTACATCGCCACGCAAAGCGGGGTCGGCTCCATTGTCACGTTCGACGGTGTAGCGCTCGATCAGCGCAGCGGCTGGGCGCAGGCGCTGGCCGACAGCGGGGGCGCTGATCAACACTGAAGTGCTGCGCCTGGAAGCCGTGACCCGGCCCGATCTGCTCTCGCGGTTCGGCACCGACCAATTCATCACCCTCGACCGCCGTCGCCGCTCCAACGACGGCACCCTGGTGTCCCTTGAACGCTCGTTGATGCCGGCCACCGGCGGCCTGGAAAGCCTGCCGCGGGTCGGTCTGATCGACAACTCGTTGACCATTACCCTCGCGGCCTACGGCTACATCGGCGAGCGCGGTGATCAGTGGATCGGCGCCGAACCGCTGAATGCCGAAGACGCTGAGCTGCTCGGGCGCCCGGTGGGGACGGTGTTCCTCAAGGCCCTGCGCACCACTTACGACCGGCAGAACCGTTTCATGGAACAGGTCGAAAGCCTGCTCGACCCGGTGCATTTCCGCCTGCACCTGCAATTTGGAGAATCGAAATGACCGCGCTCAACCGTGCCCTTGGTGCGTTTTATGGCCTGGCCCTCGGTGATGCGCTGGGCATGCCGACCCAATCGCTGAACCGTGAAACGATCAAGATCCGCTTCGGCTGGATCACCGATCTGCAGGATGCCGGTCCTCTGCAACCAATAGCCGCCAACATGCCCAAAGGCTCGATCACCGACGACACCGAACAGGCGATTCTGGTCGGTCAGTTGCTGGTCGAAGGCAAGGGCCGGATTGTGCCGGCCGTGCTCGCCCAACGGCTGATCGAGTGGGAAGCCGAGATGCAGGCCAAGGGTTCGCAGGACCTGCTTGGCCCGTCGACCAAGCGCGCCATTGAAATGATCCTCGCCGGCCACTCGCCGGAGGAGGCCGGGCGTTATGGCACCACCAACGGCGCGGCGATGCGCATCACCCCGGTGGGCATTGCGGCGGATGTCGCCGATCCACAGCGTTTCATTGCGGCGGTGGTGCAGGCCTGTCAGGTCACCCACAACACCACGCTGGGGATTTCCAGTGCGGCGGCGGTGGCGGCGGTGGTCTCGGCCGGGATCAACGGCATGGATCTGGGCGAGGCATTGAACCTCGGCCAGCAGATTGCGCAACAGGCCGAGGCACATGGGCACTGGGTGGCCGGCGGGCGCATCGCTTCGCGCATCAGTTGGGCGCGCAGCATCAGCGTCGACAGCGACAAGGCGCTGCTGGCGGATCTGCTGTACGACGTGATTGGCACGTCGGTGGCATCGCAGGAATCGGTGGTGGTCTCATTCGCCCTGGCGCAGCACGTGGCGGTCGGCGAGATGAGTGCGTTCGAAGCGTTGTGCATGGCCGCCAGCCTGGGCGGTGACACCGACACCATCGCGGCGATTCTCGGCGCCATGCTCGGGGCCTGCCTGGGTCTTGAGAGCTGGCCGGCGCCGATGATCGCCACAGTCAAAGCGGTCAATCATCTGGAGCTTGAGCCCCTCGTGAAAGGACTCCTCACCTTACGCTGAGGACCCGTGTAGGAGCTGCCGAAGGCTGCGATCTTTGATTTTTGCATTCAGAGGGCTGCCAAAGCGCCCTGATACAGCACTGGCCCGGTCGGCTGCCCGGTCGGCGACCCACCTTGCGGCTCCAGACTCACCGCCAGCGCAATCGGCTGGCCGATCAAGGCTTTCTGCGCCGCGCTCAGTTCAACCTTGCCTTTGCCGCCTGCAGGAATCACCCCCAGCGAAATCGGCTTGCCATCGGCGGGTATCGCCCACAGTTCCAGGCTGCGATCTGGCCCGACTGCCGCCAATGTCAGCGGTTCGACTTGCAGATAGTCCGCATGCGCCTCGACCTTCAGCGCCGGTTGCGCGTCGGCGCTCAGCAGGGTGGCGCGGTAGCGGGCGTCGTCGCGGTTGTACAGGGAGCCGAGGAATACCAGGACCACGATTGAGCAGAGTGCGGCGGTGACTCGCAGCCAGTTCCAGAACGGACGTTTTTCCGGGACGTGCAGCACTTGCGGTTCGATGCGTGCAGTAATACCTTGCCACACCCGATCCGGCACCGGTTGCTCCGGCAATGTATCGGTAAGGCTGGCGAGGCTCTCCTGCCACTGCGCCAACTCGGTTCGCAGTGCTGCATCGTCCAGCAGCAATTGTTCAAAGCGCCGACGCGCCGCCGCCGACATCAGGCCGATGGCGTAATCGGCAGCGAGGGCGCGGCGCAGGGGCGGGGGTCTGGTAGTTCATGATTCAAGGCACCTGCGCAGACGTTCCATGCCACGGCGAATCCACGACTTCACCGAACCCAGCGGCGCGGCCAGGTGTTCGGCGAGTTCCGAGCAGGACAGGCCCTGAAAATAGGCGACGCTGATCGACTGGCGCTGCATGCCGTCGAGGGTGTCCAGGCAACGGTGCAATGCACCGGCTTCGCGGCTGCTGTTCAACAGGTCGTGGGCCGAAGGGCCTTCGTCCGGCAGGGTGTCCTGTTCGAAGTCGGTCAGCGGCCGGTCACGCTGTTTGCGTAACTGGTCGATGGCCTGGTGACGAGTGATGTTGATCATCCAGGTCAGCGGCGCCGACAAATGGGCTTCGTAGCGCGAGGCGTTGTTCCAGATGCGCACGAAGCTTTCCTGCAGCACGTCCTCGGCCAGATCTGCCCGGCCCATGAAACGCAAGGCGACACCGTGCAAGCGCGGGCCGACGCTGCGATAGAGGGTTTCGAATGCACGCCGATCGCCCAGTGAACACTGGGCCAACAATTGGCGCAACTGATCGGGGTCGGCGGTGGAAATGACGGTTCTCCAGGCAATGGGCGGACGACGAGGGCGCTGCTCGGGCTGTTCACAGGCTAGTTCAGCGACAGCGCTTGTGCCATTCATCTCGGGTTATCCACGGTTTCACGTTTTATATACGTGGCTATCCTGAAAATGGATGCGCCGGCGAGGAACATGCCAGCGCAAACCCGGTCAAATCGGCAGTTTTGCCGCCCATAAGCGGGCGGTTACCACAGCGCAAGAGGATGTCTGAATGAAGATTTCACGCGGTATGGCCTTTGCTTCACTGATGACCCTCGCAGCGAGCCCGGTATTTGCCGGTTTCAGCTTGAACGATGTCGCCGGTGCAGTCTCGGGGATGCAAGGGGGGGACAAGGCTGCCGCCGCTGCACCGACTTCGGAAACCGCTGGATTGCTGAGTGCCTTGAGTGCGCTGAACATCACACCCCAGCAAGCTGTAGGGGGAACCAGTGCGATGTTGGGCCTGGCCAAGAACCAATTGAGCAGCACCGATTATTCGCAGTTGGCCAAAGAAGTGCCGGGCATCGACAAACTGTCGGGCGGTAGCGGCAATCTGGCGGCATTGAGCGGGTTGCTGGGCTCGTCGGGCAAGTCAGCCGGGCTGGAAAATGCGCTGGGCAACGTCAAGACCACCAGCGACCTGAACAACGCTTTCAGTGCGCTGGGCATGGACAGCGGCATGGTGGGCCAGTTTGCCCCGGTGATCCTGCAATACCTGGGTCAACAGGGTGTTGGCGGTTCGCTGTTGAGCAGTCTGGGCAACATCTGGGGCGCCGGCAGCGGCAGCTGATTCAGCTGCGCTCACCGCGCAGTTCGCTGATGCGCTGATCCTTCTCGGTCCAGAGCTGGTTGACCCAGTTCTGGACCTGCTGGCGAAACTGCGGATCGTTCTCGTAATCGCCCTGCGACAGCGCCGGGTCGAGTTCGCGGGTCTGGATGTCGACGATCACCCGCGGCACGCTGCCGCTGATCAGATCCCAGAACCCCGGAATGTTCTCCTGTGGATAAACCACGGTCACGTCGAGCAACGCATCCAGCTGCTCCCCCATCGCCGCCAGCACAAACGCCACGCCGCCCGCCTTGGGTTTGAGCAGGTGCTTGAACGGTGACTGCTGCTGCGCGCTTTTCGCCGCGGTGTAGCGAGTACCTTCCAGATAGTTCACGACCGTTACCGGCTGGCGCTTGAACAGCTCACAGGCCTGTTTGGTGATTTCCAGATCTTTGCCCGCCAGCTCCGGATGCTTCGCCAGAAACGCCTTGCTGTAGCGCTTCATGAACGGGTAATCCAGCGCCCACCACGCCAGACCGAGGAACGGCACCCAGATCAGCTCTTTCTTGAGGAAGAACTTGAAGAACGGCGTACGCCGGTTGAGGGTCTGGATCAGCGCCGGAATGTCGACCCACGACTGGTGGTTGCTGACCACCAGATACGAGGTGTCACCGCGCAGGTCTGCGCCGCCGCGAATGTCCCACTGAGTGGGGATGCACAGACGAAAGATCAGCTTGTCGATTTCCGCCCAGGTCTCGGCAATCCACATCACCGCCCACGAGGCGTAATCGCGCCAGCGCCCGGGCGCAATCAGTTTGAGCAGGGCAAAGACCATCAACGGCCCGATCAGGATCAGGGTGTTGAGCAACAGCAGCAGGGTGACGAAACAGCCGGTGAGCAGGCGGCGCATAAGCAACTCTATGAAGGCGGATGGGCGCGCCATGATAAGTGGCTTCGGGCGACAGGCCAAATCGGCGGTGACGAATGTTTCACTTTTGGGCGGCTATGCTGGAGCCAATTAGTGAGGCTTGTGCTGGCCCCATCGCTGGCAAGCCAGCTCCCACAAGGATCTCCAGTGCATGTGATTTCCGTGAATGGCAGAGAAACCTGTGGGAGCTG
>NZ_JABULD010000220.1:0-12260 GCF_014060985.1 Pseudomonas sp. MD195_PC81_125 | reverse complement strand
CCTCCATCGATCCCTGTAGGAGCTGCCGAAAGGCTGCGATCTTTTGATCTAAACAAAAAGGCCCCAGAGTTCACACTCCGGGGCCTTTTTGCATGTCAGCGAAGGCTTAAGCTGCTTTCGCCTCAGGCTGGCTCAGCGAGCGGTTCAGGGCACTGAACAGCGCCTTGAAGCTGGCGGTGGTGATGTTTTCATCGATACCCACGCCGTGCACCGCACGTTCACCGTTCACGCGCAGCTCGATGTAAGCCGCTGCCTTGGCGTTGGTACCCGCGCCGATGGCGTGTTCGTTGTAGTCCATGATTTCCACCGGGATCGGCAGACCGGCCACCAGGGCTTCCAGCGCACCGTTGCCCTTGCCGCGCCAGTGCAGGTTGGTTTCGCCCTGACCCTTGCTCGCCACTTCCACTTCAACGGCACTGTTACCGTTTTCTTCCTGCAGGCGATGGCTGACCAGCGCGTAAGGCGTGTTGGCTTGCAGGTATTCGCTGATCAACAGCGAGTGGATCTGCTTGGCAGTCATCTCCAGGCCGAGGCGGTCGGTTTCACGCTGCACCACCTGGCTGAACTCGATCTGCATGCGACGTGGCAGGCTGATGCCGTATTCCTGCTCCAGCAAGTAGGCGATGCCGCCCTTGCCCGACTGGCTGTTGACGCGGATCACCGCTTCGTAGCTGCGACCGATGTCGGCCGGGTCGATCGGCAGGTATGGAACTTCCCACAGGGTGTCCGGTTTCTGCTGGGCGAAGCCCTTGCGGATCGCGTCCTGGTGCGAGCCGGAGAATGCGGTGTGGACCAGGTCGCCGACGTACGGGTGACGCGGGTGCACCTGAATCTGGTTGCACTCTTCGACGACTTTGCGCACGCCGTCGATGTCGGAGAAGTCCAGCTCAGGGTCAACGCCCTGGGTGTACATGTTCAGTGCGACAGTAACGAGGTCGACGTTACCGGTGCGCTCGCCGTTGCCGAACAGGCAGCCTTCGACGCGATCCGCACCGGCCATCAGGCCCAGCTCGGTGGCGGCGACGCCGGTGCCACGGTCGTTGTGGGTGTGCAGGCTGATGATCACGCTGTCACGACGGTTGATGTTGCGGCCGAACCATTCGATCTGGTCGGCGTAGACGTTCGGCGTCGCGCATTCAACGGTGGCTGGCAGGTTGAGGATCATCTTGTGCTCAGGCGTCGGGTTCCAGACCTCGATCACCGCGTCACAGACTTCCTTGGCAAACTCCAGTTCGGTGGCGCTGAAGGTTTCCGGCGAGTATTCGAAGGTCCACTCGGTGTCCGGCTGCATCGCCGCGTATTTGACGAACAGCTTGGCGGCATTCACTGCGATGGCCTTGATGCCGTCCTTGTCCTGGTTGAAGACGATGCGACGGAAAGACGGCGAGGTGGCGTTGTACAGGTGAACGATGGCTTTCTTCGCCCCGCGCAGGGATTCGAAGGTGCGCTCGATCAAGTCTTCACGGCCCTGGGTCAGCACCTGAATGGTGGTGTCGTCCGGGATGTGGCCTTCTTCGATCAGGGTACGCACGAAGTCGAAGTCGGTCTGCGAAGCGGCCGGGAACGAGGCTTCGATTTCCTTCACGCCGACCTGCACGAGGGTTTTCCAGAAGCGCAGCTTTTTCACCGCGTCCATTGGCTCGATCAGCGACTGGTTGCCGTCACGCAGGTCGGAGCTGCACCAGATCGGCGCAGCGTCGATGGTTTTCGACGGCCAGGTGCGATCCGGCAAGTTGATGACGGGAAACGCGCGGTATTTCGAAGACGGGTCTTTGAGCATGCTCATCGGGAAATTCCTTATTGTCTGGGCCGAAAAGAGGCGGCCTGCCGGTGGAACGAATGTTCGGGAAAACGCTTGGGACGAGGCGCAGCGATTCAGCCCGGCAGTCGTGCGCTGACGAGGCACAGACTGCGGTGCTGGCGAAGCTGAATAAGGGTGTGAGAGGTTTTCATGCCTTCAACCCTAACCGCGAGGGGAGAGGATGGCAAGCAGTCGAAAAAAATTGAGAGGAATACTCGAAATACTGGATTTTGCAGAATTTTATTGCTTGTAAGTCGGCGTTTCTTGTTGATGTTTGCGTGAGGTTAGATTGGGGCGCAATTGATGTTGGTTGGGTTTCTTCAATATTTTCGGATTGGATAGACCGCATTCGCGGGCAAGCCCGCTCCCACAGTGTCCGTGTCGTACACGAACATTATCTACACCCGAGAAACCTGTGGGAGCGGGCTTGCCCGCGAAGAGGCCATTGGCCTCAATACATAATTCAGGGCTGGAATGCTCCAATGAAAATCGCCGGATCCACCCGCGCATCGTTCAGGCTGATGTTCCAGTGCATGTGCGGCCCGGTCGCTCGCCCGGTCGAACCGACCTTGCCAACCACTGCACCACGGGCCAGTTGATCGCCGACCTTCACATCGATTTTCGACATGTGGCAGAACATGCTGATAAAGCCCTGTCCGTGATCGACAAACACCGTGTTGCCGTTGAAAAAGTAGTTGCCGGTGAGGATCACTTTGCCCGCCGCCGGGGTCTTGATCGGCGTGCCCGCCGGCACCGCAAAGTCGAGGCCGGCATGCGGGTTGCGCTCTTCGCCATTGAAGAAGCGGCGCACGCCGAACTTGCTCGACAGCGGCCCGTTGACCGGTTTGTCCAGCAGCAGGTTGCTCGGGGTGTTCGGGCTGAAACTGCGGTAAGCCTTGATCTGCTCGGCCAGCTCACCCTCGATGCGCTTGAGGTTGGCCGGATTCGGATTGACCTGCTGAGTGTTCTTCAGGGTGATGTGCTGTTCCGGGTATTTCTTGTTGCCGACCGTAAACGGCAGATTGCGTCCGCTGCTGCTGATCTGCTGGCTGCCGGGTTTGACCGTCAGCGGCACGCCGACAATCGCCAGCCAGTTGTTCTGTTCTTTCACCACCAGCACCGGTTTGCCTTGATAGGTGGCTTTCGGCGCCTGCGCGGCGCTGCCCAGATCAACCACCGCCACGCCGCCCGGCACCGGTTTGTTCAGCAGGCGGGTGATGTAGCTGTCAGCGTGGGCGTTGAAGGCGGTCAGGCACAGCAGCAATAACGGAGCGAAAAAAACGCGGCATGGATCAGTCCAGTAAAGAAAGGGTGACAGGCGTCAGGTGATTGTCCTCGACGCGCACTTGCAGTTCGCCTTCGCCCAGTCTGGCTTTCAGACGCTGGCCGGTGTGGGTTTGCGCGGCGTTGCGAATCGCGTGGCCGCGTTCATCCAGCAGAATGCTGTAGCCACGGCCCAGAGTCGCCAGCGGACTGACCACATGCAGCGTCTGCATCTGACTGTGCAATTGCAGGCGACGGCCTTTCAGGCCTTCGCGCATGGCTCGCGGCAGGCGTTCGGCGAGGCTGTCGAGGCGCTGGCGCAGCATTGCCAGTTGGCGTCCCGGATGTTGCCCGGCGAGGCGGGTTTCCAGACGAATCAGGCGTTCGCGGCGAGTATTGAGCTGGCGCTCAAAGGCGCGGCGCATGCGCATGTCCAGGTCATCCAGACGTTGCGCTTGCTGACGCAGACGTTCGCCGGGATGACGCAAGCGACGGGCCATGCCTTCCAGGCGCAGACGATCGCGCATCAAACGGTCGCGCATGCGCATCACCAGACGCCGGTGCAGGCTTTCGACCTGACGGATCAGGTGACTCGAATCCGGGGCGAGCAATTCGGCGGCAGCGGAGGGCGTTGGAGCGCGCACGTCGGCCACGAAGTCACTGATCGACACGTCGGTTTCATGCCCGACGGCGCTGACAATCGGCGTCACGCAGGCATCGACCGCGCGCGCCACGGCTTCTTCGTTGAAGCACCAGAGATCTTCCAGCGAACCGCCGCCACGGGCGAGGATCAGCGCGTCGAAACCCCGGGCATCAGCCATTTTCAGCGCGCGGACGATTTGTGCAGTGGCTTCGCGGCCCTGCACGGCGGTCGGGATCAGCGTCAGTTGCACCTGCGGCGCCCGGCGGCGGAATACGCTGATGATGTCGCGAATCACCGCGCCGGTCGGCGAACTGATGATGCCGATGCGTTGCGGATGTGCCGGCAGCGGCACTTTGCGTTCGGCACTGAACAGGCCTTCGGCGCTGAGCTTTTCTTTCAGCGCATCGAAGGCCAGGCGCAGCGCGCCGTCACCGGCCGGCTCCACGGTGTCGAGAATCAGCTGATAGTCGCCACGGCCTTCGAACAGCGAGACCTTGCCGCGCACCTTCACGGCCAAACCGTCCTTCAGCGCCTGACGCACCCGCGCCGCGTTATTGCGAAACAGCGCGCAACGCACCTGTGCACCGCTGTCCTTGAGGGTGAAGTACACGTGGCCGGACGCCGGGCGGGCGAGGTTGGAGATTTCGCCTTCGACCCAGATGTTGCTGAACACGTCTTCGAGCAACACCCGCGCGCGGCCGTTGAGCTGGCTGACGGTCAGGACTTCTCGGTCAAGGCCGAGCCTTGCAAAGGGATCTTTAATCATGGGCCGCAGTTTAAAGGCATTGTCGCCGTCATTGCACGATCCCTGTAGGAGCTGCCGAAGGTGCGATCTTTTTGATCTTTTTTTTGGAGGGCAAGATAAAAAAGATCGCAGCCTCGTTTCACTCGTCAGCTCCTACAGGGGATTTGTGAAGGTCTGGATGAAGTGTTGGACCAGTGGCGCAGGGTTCTGGCGATAGGCGAGCGCGACGGTGCTCTGGCAATCGGGATCGCTCAGCGGCAGAAATCGTACGCCAACTGGAGCAATGTCCTGCATCGATTCGGGTAGCAGAGCGACGCCGAATCCAGCCTGAATCAACTGCAACTGCGTCGTCTTGCGTGACATCACCCGCGCCGCTTTGGGAAAAAAGCCCTGACGCATGCACAGGTCGGCACATAGATAACTGAGTCCGCCACGTTGCGGATGCGGGATCGAGATAAACGGCTCGTCTTTCAGTTGCGCCAGTTCGACAGCGGGTGAGTCAGCCAATCGATGTTCATTCGGTACCGCCAATAGCAGGCGTTCGGTGAATAAAGGCAGCATGTGAATGCCCTCACGCTGACGCAACACCGGCAAGCGCAACAAACCAATGTCCAGACGTCCTTCAGCGAGTTCCTCAAGCTGCGCCTCGGAGGACAGCTTGCCTATGTCCAGCGACACGCCATTCTGCTGATCGAGATAAGTGCTGATCCGACGTAATAAATGTCCGCTGATCGACACGGTGCTGGAATGACTCAGGCGCACAGTGCCCACTTGCCCGTTGCCGACTTCGGTTGCCATTGCGCTGGCTTTGCTCAGCTCATTGAGCAGATTTCTCGCCCGTGGCAGAAACGCCTCGCCCGCCGCGGTGAGTCTTGGCTGACGCGCGGTGCGTTCGAACAGCGGCGTTTGCAGGCGGCTTTCCATGTCCTTGATTTGCCGGCTCAGCGCCGATTGCGCAATGAACAAGCGTTCAGCCGCTGCACTGAAGCTGCCACAGTCGGCGATTTCCACGAAGTAGCGCAGTTGACGGGTTGAAAGCACCAGGTATGCCTTTTCGAGATGGGTGAGCGACTTTGATCATATTAGTCGCAAGGCTTGGCGCTGGCTAAAGTCATCTCAGGCTTATAAAGGAAGTGGACCAATGAGTGTGGTTGGGTTGTTGAGCGAATGGACATGGGGCGCAGGCGGCTGGGTGGTGATCGGTTCGGGGATCGCGCTGGCCTATATCGTGTTCGGGATTGCCGGGTTCGGTACGGCGCTGGTCGCGGGGCCGATTCTGATTCTGTTCATGCCGTTGTCGAAAATCGTGCCGCTGCTGGTGCTGCTGGATTTTGTCGCGGCGTTCGGCAATCTGCTGCCCTCGCGCCGGGACGTGGCCAAGCCCGAGTTGCTGAGGCTGCTGCCGTGCATGGCGGGTGGGGTGCACGTTGGGGGTGATTTTCCTGCTCAACCTCAAATCCGATCTGTTGTTGCTGTTGATGGGGCTGTTCATCAGCACTTATGCGGTTTACAGCCTGTGGGTGAAAGCCCGGCCGACGCAGTTGTCCGCCGCATGGGCACTGCCGATGGGCACGGTAGGCGGCCTGTTTGGCGCGCTGTTTGGCAGTGGCGGCTTTCTATATGCGATCTATCTCAACAGCCGCCTGCCCAAGGACGCGGCGCGGGCCACGCAAAGTGCGCTGATCAGTTGCAGCACTGTGGTGCGTTTGAGCCTGTTTGCCCTCGCCGGGGTGTATGCCGAACTACCCTTGTTGATGTTGGCGGTGTGTCTGTTGCCGGCCATGGCGCTGGGCCTGTGGATCGGGCGGCGCTTGACCATGCGGTTGTCGCGTGAAGCGTTTGTACGATTGGTGACCTGGCTGGTGCTGGCCAGCGGGATTGCGTTGATCGGGCGCTATTTCGGTACTTGACCGGATTTTGTCAGGGATTAAGCTGCCGGCCTTTAGGGCCCCTTCGCGGGCAAGCCCGCTCCCACAGTTTTCTCGAGCGCACAGAGGATTTGTGATCGACAGAGAACCCTGTGGGAGCGGGCTTGCCCGCGAGGCGTAAGAAGCCATACCGCAGGACTTTCCATGAATTCGCAAAGCATCATCGTCCCGAAAATCTCCACCCTGCCGGTTCACGAACCCCGGGCCCGGGCGATTCTGCGCTGGCTGGTACGCAAGAATATTGTCAAGGAAGAGCTGAGCACCTGCGGTCGCACCGGCAACCGCATGGCGTACGCGATTGCCGACGGCGCACGTGCGGTGGTGCTGCACCCCGAGGCATTGCCTTTTGGCGAGCCGATCAATGGTCTGGAGATCATCGTCAAACGTTGCATCTACACGCCGGCCAAAGGCTTTCTCGAGGAGGCCGGTTGCGCCGAATGCCGCCGCGAAGTCGGCGAAGCGCTGTTCGAAAGCCTCGAAGACTGGTTCCCAGGTCGTACCGACAACTTCACCTGCCCGGAATGCGGGCATGAAGACGACATCAACGGCTTTCTGTACTTGCAGGAATGCGCGTTTTCCAACCTGGGGTTCATCTTCAACAACTGGCTGGAAGCGGGGTTCAAGCAGAGCTTTATCGATGAGTTCGCCGATTGGCTCGATCAACCTGTCAGTTGGGTAAAAGTCGAACTTTGAACGTGCAGGAGCTGCCGCAGGCTGCGATCTTTTGACGTTGTTTTTTTACAGCCAAGATCAAAAGATCGCACCTGCGGCAGCTCCTACAGAAAACAGCAGGCCCCGTACATCAATTAGGCTGAGTTTTACATTGAACAGCAGGGGGTGTCTGACTATAATGGCGCGCTTCCATTTTCCCGCTCGGGAGCCCCCGCGATGCTGCGTATCAGCCAAGAAGCTCTGACATTCGACGACATTCTCCTAGTGCCCGGTTATTCCGAGGTGCTTCCTAACGAAGTCAGTCTCAAGACCCGCCTTACCCGTGGCATCGAGCTGAATATTCCTCTGGTTTCTGCCGCCATGGACACCGTCACTGAAGCCCGTCTGGCAATCGCCATGGCTCAGGAAGGTGGTATCGGTATCATCCACAAGAACATGACCATCGAGCAGCAAGCTGCCGAAGTGCGCAAGGTCAAGAAGTTCGAAGCCGGCGTCGTGAAAGATCCGATCACCATCGAGGCTGATGCCACGGTGCGTGACCTGTTCGAACTGACCCGTCTGCACAACATTTCCGGCGTTCCGGTGCTGCACGATGGCGACCTGGTCGGCATCGTCACGTCCCGTGACGTACGCTTCGAAACCCGTCTGGAAGCCACCGTCCGCGAAGTGATGACGCCTAAAGAGCGTCTGGTCACCGTGCGTGAAGGCGCCGACAAGAACGAAGTCCGCGAGCTGCTGCACAAGCACCGCCTGGAAAAAGTCCTGATCGTCGACGACAAGTTTGCCCTCAAAGGCATGATGACCGTCAAAGACATCGAAAAAGCCAAGGCCTACCCGCTGGCCAGCAAGGACGATCAAGGTCGTCTGCGCGTGGGCGCTGCCGTCGGTACCGGTAAAGATACCGGTGACCGCGTTGCTGCGCTGGTCAACGCCGGTGTGGACGTGGTGGTAGTCGACACCGCGCACGGTCACTCCAAGGGCGTGATCGACCGCGTTCGCTGGGTCAAAGAGAATTTCCCTGAAGTGCAGGTGATCGGCGGCAACATCGCCACCGGCGCCGCTGCCAAGGCCCTGGCCGAAGCGGGTGCCGATGCGGTCAAGGTCGGTATCGGCCCTGGCTCGATCTGCACCACCCGTATCGTCGCCGGTGTCGGCGTACCGCAAATCAGTGCCATCGCCAACGTCGCCGCTGCCCTTGAAGGCACAGGCGTGCCGTTGATCGCCGACGGCGGCATCCGTTTCTCCGGTGACCTGTCCAAGGCCATCGTCGCTGGTGCTTCCTGCGTGATGATGGGTTCGATGTTTGCCGGTACCGAAGAAGCCCCGGGCGAGATCGAACTGTTCCAGGGTCGTTCGTACAAGGCGTATCGCGGCATGGGTTCGCTGGGCGCCATGTCCCAGGCGCAAGGTTCTTCCGACCGTTACTTCCAGGACTCCTCGGCAGGCGCCGAGAAACTGGTTCCGGAAGGGATCGAAGGCCGCGTGCCGTACAAAGGTACCCTGACGGCGATCATCCACCAGTTGATGGGCGGTCTGCGTTCCTCGATGGGTTACACCGGCAGCGCCAACATCGAAGAAATGCGCACCAAGCCTGAGTTTGTGCGGATCACCGGTGCCGGCATGGCCGAATCCCACGTTCACGACGTGCAGATCACCAAAGAAGCGCCAAACTACCGCGTAGGTTGAGGCTTCAAACAAATCATCAAGCAACCGGGGCTGTTTTATTCAGCCCCGAGTTGTTTCTGAATCACGACTGTTTCTGAATTACTTAAGACGAGACTGAATCATGGCCCTCGACATTCACGCTCACCGCATCCTGATCCTCGACTTCGGTTCGCAATACACCCAACTGATCGCCCGCCGCGTGCGTGAGATCGGCGTGTACTGCGAGCTGCACCCGTTCGACATGGACGAAGATGCGATCCGCGAATTCGCGCCTAAAGGCGTCATCCTCGCCGGCGGCCCCGAGTCCGTACACGAAGCCAACAGCCCGCGCTGCCCGCAGGCGGTGTTTGACCTGGGCGTGCCGGTCTTCGGTATCTGCTACGGCATGCAGACCATGGCCGAGCAACTGGGCGGCAAGGTTGAAGGTTCCGAACTGCGTGAGTTCGGTTACGCCCGCGTTGACGTGGTCGGCAAGAGCCGCCTGCTCGACGGCATCGAAGACCACATCGACGCCGACGGCCTGTTCGGCCTCGACGTGTGGATGAGCCACGGTGACAAGGTCACCAAGATGCCGGAAGACTTCCACATCCTGGCCAGCACCCCGAGCTGCCCGATCGCTGGCATGTTCAACGACGAGCGCGCTTACTACGGCGTGCAGTTCCACCCGGAAGTGACCCACACCAAGCAGGGCGGCCGCATCCTCTCGCGCTTCGTGCTCGATATCTGCGGCTGTGAAGCCCTGTGGACCCCGTCGAAGATCGCTGAAGACGCCATCGCCAACATCCGCGCGCAAGTCGGCACCGACAACGTGCTGCTGGGCCTGTCCGGCGGTGTTGACTCCTCGGTGGTTGCGGCGCTGCTGCACAAAGCCATTGGCGACCAGTTGACCTGCGTGTTCGTCGACAACGGCCTGCTGCGTCTGCACGAAGGCGAGCAAGTGATGGCCATGTTCGCCGAGAACATGGGCGTCAAGGTGATCCGCGCCAACGCCGAAGAGCAGTTCCTCAGCAACCTGGCCGGCGAAGCCGATCCCGAGAAGAAGCGCAAGATCATCGGCCGTACCTTCATCGACGTGTTCGATGCCGAATCCTGCAAGCTGGACAACATCAAGTACCTGGCGCAGGGCACCATCTACCCGGACGTGATCGAGTCGGCTGGCGCGAAAAGCGGCAAGGCGCATGTGATCAAGTCGCACCACAACGTGGGCGGCCTGCCGGAAGAGATGAACCTGAAACTGGTCGAGCCCCTGCGCGAACTGTTCAAGGACGAAGTCCGTCGTCTGGGTCTGGAACTGGGCCTGCCGTACGACATGGTCTACCGTCACCCGTTCCCGGGCCCGGGCCTGGGCGTACGCATCCTCGGTGAAGTGAAGAAGGAATACGCCGACCTGCTGCGTCGTGCCGACCACATCTTCATCGAAGAACTGCGCAAGGCCGACTGGTACCACAAGGTCAGCCAGGCTTTCGTGGTGTTCCAGCCAGTGAAATCGGTTGGCGTGGTCGGCGATGGCCGTCGTTACGCCTGGGTCGTGGCCCTGCGTGCCGTGGAAACCATCGACTTCATGACCGCACGTTGGGCACACCTGCCTTACGAACTGCTGGAAACCGTCTCCGGCCGCATCATCAATGAAATCGAAGGCATTTCGCGCGTTACCTACGACGTGTCGAGCAAGCCGCCGGCGACCATTGAGTGGGAGTGATCCTGCGTCGCGCCCTCTAGAATTCAATATTGGATTCGCAGAGGCGCAAAAGGGGTTATAGAAAATGCCAGTCAGTTAATCTGACTGGCATTTTTTGTTTTTGGGCGGAAAGTGCGGAGGGCAGGCGCAGATACTAAAGGAACAGTGACCGAATCAAGTCCGTATCGAACGGCGTTACCCCTTGATCAGGTGCGAACACCGCTTGTGCATGCTGCGCCGAAGCCACTCGTTCGCCTCGTGATCGTACATGCAAATCGAACAATGTCTCCAGATCAGGCCGTGGTGTATGTACCAAGGCTCGCAGCATCAAGGATATTCCGCTGAGGTTGTTCCCGACATTGTTCCACCGGGGAGCTGAGGTCAGTCCCAGGTCGGCCCAGATCACGCGCCGCTCCTGCAAGTCCATCACGAATGGCAGGCAGATCTGTGTGTCGGATGCAATATCGATACGATCGAACACGGTTCGCGGCTCGAATATTTCTCCCGATGCCGTATCGGTGCGGGCCATCCAGCCAGCGAAGCACTCTGGAAGATCGCAGTACGGCTGTTGGGTGTACGAGTTGATGGACGTGACGACATAACGGATTCCCTTCTCGACGAGGACGTCAAGGTCGAGGTCGATGAACTCCGAAGCCCCTTCGGGTGCGTCGACGATGTCGCCGCTGTGGCAGCCGCCGTAATCTCTCAGGTTGTAGTACGCAACCGTCTCTCTGAACACGAAGTTGGCATCGAAAAAAAGCGGCGGACAAATCGATATCCGTACGTGAGCGACCGTTTTTCCACCACAGGAACAGACGAATGAAACGTGTGTCAGGCATTGGCAATCGGCTGCCCCGCACCAGTGTACGTAGCGACTTCGAAGAAGCGCGTTGTGCTAGCGGTACCCTGTATTCGCGTAATTGTGGATCGATGTAACAGCGACCCAATGGCGAGAGTGTCGCAAACCGAGTTACCAGAGCGTCCTCGCAGATTCGGGCTGCGCGGGCCAACACCTCGGGTGCGAGAAGCTCTCGGTCATCCTTGATGCCATACACTTTGGCGAATGAACCTTTGGGTGTGAATGCCCGAAGAGGCAAAGGGCGCGGCGCACGTGACTGAGCCAGTAGCTGCAGCAGGACAGGCGTGGACACTTGTGGTGCAACAGCCTCGAACGCATCGAGAACCGGCTCAGGTTCCGTCGCCCGCCGCAGTGTCGCGTCCAGCCGTCGGGCGAACTCACCGGGACGACTCTGTAGCACGGACACAAGCTCGGCAATATCACGCTGGGCGAACAGTGTTTCGACACGTGAACCAAATGAGGCGGGCGCTTCGTTGCGACGCGCTGCGGTGATGGCGGCCAACGCTCGTGGGTATTTATCGGGGTAATCGCCCGGATGGAGTACTTCAGCCAGGCGTTTCCATCGCTCGGCTTGCCGCATCACGTCTTCTGTAGCGTTGGGTATTTGATCGAGTAGACTCAACAACCGACGGCGCATCGAGCGCTTCATCGCTTTGAAACGTGTCGTAGCGGTCGCCAGTGACACGTCTCCTCCATTCAGCGCGATCGCCAGTCGTAGCACGTCAGTCGCCGTTTCGACGTTTTGCTCCAGGAATGCATCTACTCGGGCATCGCCAGGTACATGCAGGATCAGTGCGCCGCCAACCTGTGCCCGGATCTCCCGGAACGGGACGACCTCAGGCAGCAGACGGAACACATCACTTTTGTACTCGCGGATAAACCACATGACATCGGCCGCTTCCTCTTCGGAGAGCGAGGTGCGTGATGAAACCAGTGGCTCGAGCAGTGACTCGAACTCAGGGATGCTTCCTGGTTCGATCACCCAGGGCGTGAAGTTGCCTTCAAG
>NZ_JABULD010000645.1:0-16638 GCF_014060985.1 Pseudomonas sp. MD195_PC81_125 | reverse complement strand
TTGCTCGCGAATACGGTGTGCCATTCAACAATCATGGTGGCTGATCTACCGCTTTCGCGAGCAAGCTCGCTCCCACAGGGGGTCATCGCATGGGTCAGAAACCCACGTCCAGCACCACATTGTCCAGATACGTCCCCGCCGGCGGCGTGGTCTGGTCGGTGTAGATTTTCGCGTTGTAATTGAAGATCTGGCTCCCGGTGCCCAGACCATTTCCTGGATTGACCTCGGCGTCAGTGCTCGACCGGCGCGCACTGCCGACACTGCCCCAACGAGTAGTCCCGGCGCTTTTGAAGATGTCGTAGGCCAGATAATTGCTCCCGGAAATCATCCGCCGTCGACCGCCGACACTGACCGGGTTCTGCCCGTCGCTCAAACCGACGGTGTAGGCGCTGCCCTTGGTGCAGGCCAGATTGATCGTCTGCCCGGTCACCGGAGTAAAGGCGCTGATCACCGGCGCGCTGCCAAAGGCAATGTTTGGCGCGGTAATCGTGCAGTCGTTGGACACGGTCAGGTTCACCGTCAACGTCGCCGTACCGCTGTTGATGTCGCGCCCCAGGCAAATACTGCCGGCACCGATCCCGGAGCAGTAATTCCAGTTCCAGAAAATACTCAGGGTTTCCGTGTAGACCCCGGCGGCAACGTTGCTGCCAATGGTCGTGCTCAGGTACAGCGGCACGGTTTTCGGGGTGGTGCCGTTGAGCAGCCCCAAGGCGTCGATGATGCCGTTGCGGGCGAAGTCGAAGGCGGTGCCACGGGTCACCGGGTAGCTGGTGCTGTTATTGGCGTAGATCGTGTAGCCGATGACATCGCCGGTTGGCCCGAGCAAGCCGCTCTGGGTCGAGGTAATGGTGGCGTAAAAGTGATCATTGCTGGTCAGCAGGGTCAGCAGCGAACCCGTACAACTCAACCCGGCGTTGAGCGTGGAACTGGGCTGCGTCGTGGTGCGCACGGCAATCGAACTGATCGAACCAAACGCCGCCGCAGTGGTACTGACCACCGAACACAAGGCCTGTGCCGCCCCAGGCAGCAGCAGCGCCAGACACAGGCAAATCCGCGCCGCGCTCATTGACACACCAACGGGCCGATCAGCGGCACCTGGCTTTGCTGCATATCCACGTCGAATCGCGTCTTGCAGGTCTTGCCGTCTGCCAGCGTCACCAACAACGAGTTCTGTGCCTGCAGGTTTTCCAGGTAGACCAGGCCATCCCAGCCAACCACCGTGCGCGCCCCGCTTTGCTCGTGCAACACGCCCGCGCCCAATGGCAGTTCACGTTGCTGCGCGTCCACCAGCACGATACTCGCAGCGATCACCCGACTCAGTGGAAACTCCAGCAAATACCCGCTGCCCCGGCGCACGGCGATGCGCTGCTCGACGTTGGGGCTACGCACGTTGGCGGGCAGGTTCAGCGGATCGATTTCATATTTGCCGCGGTAATAGGCGCTGCTCCAAGGCACCAGCAGATGGCCGTTCTTGTCGGTTTGACCGACCTGCTGGTTTTCGTAGCGCACTGGAATGTCGGCAAAGCCGTCGGTACTGACCACCACAAACGCATCGTCGATACGATTGGCCGCGAACACCTGGCGATCCATCCACACCAGCGAGCCACTGGCATCGGCCCAACGGGTTTCGGCGTCTGAAGTGCCGTAGACCCCCGGCCTGCAATTGCACCGATTGCAGGCGCCAGGTGAGGTCGGCCTGACGATAATCGGGGCCATCACCCTCGGCGTAGCCCAGATTGAAACCGACCCCGCCCTCGGTCGGCACCGAACGACTGTAATTGACCCGCTGCTGACTCTGCCCGGTCTTGCTGCGCTCGCTGCTGATTGCCAGGCTGCCGCGCAGATCGAACGGAATCACCAGTTGCGCCTGCACCGCCCAGTGGCTGTCGCCCGATCTCGCGGTTGGCCGAAAGGTAGAAACTGCTGTTGCGCCACAACGGCTTGCTCCAGCTCAGGTTGAGCAGGCGCGTGCGCGAATCGTCCGCCGCGCGCACGTCGAAATAGCCGGCACCGAGCTGCCCCAACGGTCGAGGTTGACACTCAGGGTCGCCTGCTCGCTGCGCCGGCTGAGGCTGATGTAAGGCGTGTCGATCACACTCAGGTCGGCGTATTGGTCGCGGCGTTGCAAGCGTTGCCAGGAAAAACTGTAGCGCTGGCTGCTGTACTGATAACCGAGGCTGAACTGGTTGCCCCCCTCACCTTCGAAACGGCTCTGACTGATGGCGCTGTTGAGCACGCCGAAATTGCCCAGGCGCAGGTTGCCGCCGATGCCGCCGAGGGTCAGCGAATCCGCCGCTTCGGCATGGCTTTCCAGGGTAAAGCTGTCACTGACGCCATAGCGCAGGCTGCCGGAGGTGACTCCGGTGCCGTAGCTGAAGTCCTTCAAACCGTAATCGCGGCGCAACGTACCGGCAGCCACGGAAAAATCGCTCAGGCCTTTTTGCAGCAAACTGCTGGTGACATAGAACGGCACCGTCGTCGAAACCTGCCGCCCCAGCGCATCGGTGGTCACCACCACCGCCTCGCCGGCGCCGTTGATGAACGGAATGTTGGTCAGGGTATACGGCCCCGGTTGCAGGTCGTTGCTGCTGGACTTGTAGCCGTTGATAAACAGATCTACCGAGGACGGCACCGCCGCTTCCCCAGCGAACTGCGGCAACGGATAGGTCACCAGATCCGGACGCACGGCAAAGTCCCGCGAGAACTGCACACCGCCCAGACGTACGGAGTTGCTCCAGGGCAAGGCACCGCTGATCACGTCGCCGCCTTCGTAGGTGAGCATTCGCTCGTCATCCGAGTATCGCCAGGTGGTGTCGTAGCGCAGGTAGCCGTTGTCCAGCGTACTGAGCGAATCGCCGGACAAGGTGCGCCGGTACTGCCCGGTGTTGGACAGGGTGCCCCAGCCGTCGAACAGCCGCAGCTCGTTCCAGGCCGCCAGATAGGTGCCGGCGTCATCGGTGTCATTGAGGTACAGGTCATAATTGAACAGCGCACCGAAGCTGCTCAGCGCCGGAGTGCGCGGATAGTTCTCGCGATTGCCAATGAACTGGTCCGGCAGCCACTGCGGCGGAACATCCAGCAGCAGGCGCTGACCGACACTGTCGTACTCGCTGTGCAGTCCCGGCAGGCCGTCAAGATCGACTTCGTCAGCACTACCGTCAGGCAGTTTCATCCCGGTTTCGCGTAAAGCGCTGGCCGGCAGAAACAGATGCCCGTCACGCTGCTGTACCGCCACCACCCGCCCGGTGTTCATCTGATTGACCACCAACTCCAGAAACAACTGTGCATCACTGACGGCCTCCATGCCGCTGGGAGGCGGCGGCAATTCGCCGGCCCCGGAGGGTTGCACGACCATCAGGCACCACGCGCCAGTCATCAGCCACAACGGACGCTGAATACGACGAGCCCATCCTGAGCTCATACACGCTTTACGTCCGTCAATGGACTGAGTCCTCCTGATGCCACTATTGCCAAAGCCAGTTATCTTTCTCTGGAATTTTGGCGACACGATGTAATCATTGTGGCGAGGGAGCTTGCTCCCGCTCGGCGGCGCAGCGTCGTCAGAACTGTTTGAGCGGACTACCTGACACGGCTTGGGGGCTGCTTCGCAACCCAGCGGGAGCAAGCTCCCTCGCCACAAAAGTCCACTCGGCATGGCTCCTTTTTCAGCGCTCCGGCGCAATGCTCTGCACCTGCGCCCCGCCATTGACCCGCACCTGCAGCGCCGACTCGCTCGCCAAGGGGCCCGGTGCCGGCCAGCGCATCACCGCCCCCCGGCAGCACGTAACCCCAACAGGCCCTCGGCCACCGGCATGCTTTGCCCGCCCTGTTTGATCGCCACGTCAGTCAGCCGCGCATGCACCGCGCCCTGATTGCGCACTTCGACATACGGCCGGCCGTCGACCGCCACCGTGCGCCAGCTCAATTGCGGCAGCCCCACGCCTTTGGGATCGCGCGGCCGCGTGCTGTCCTCCTTGCTCCACAGCCCCGCGCCGTAGGCAAACAACGGCACCGAATAACGCATCTGGAAGCGAATCGCCGCCGCCGTTTTGCCGCCCTCGGCAGCCGGTGGCTGAGCGCCAGGTATTTCGTCGATGATGATCCGGTAAGCCAGTTCCTGTCCCGGCGGCACATCCTTGGTTCGGGTCAGGCGCACCAGCTGTTTCTGGCCCGGTTCGATCTTCGCCACCGGCGGGCTGCCGATCACGTCGCGCTGGTTCTGATATTGCTCTTCAAAGCCGCTCTGGCTCCAGCCGAATACACGGATCTGCAGGTTGGCGGTTTCCGTGCCGCGGTTCTCCAGCCACAACGCACTGGCCTGTTGATCGGCCTCCAGCACCGGGTCGATCGGCCAGATCAGCACCGAACTGGCGGCCTGCGCATTGCCAGCCCCAAGCATCACCAGCGCCAGCATCACGCACTGCGCAATCGAATGCCGTGAAGTCACTGCCCCCATGAACCTGCTCCTTGTCGGCCATTCAAACGTCGCCTCACCACGACAGTTGCACCTGCAACACGTCGCTGTACGTCCCCCCAGGCTGATTGCCCGGCAAACTGCACCTGCCCGTAAATCGGCAGGCTGATGTTGTTCGCGTCGCTGTAAGCCACCGCCACGCTCTGACTGATGCCCAGGCTCTGGCTGTAAGCCGCATCGCGAAACAGCGTGTAAGCCACCCGCGCACTGCCGCTGTTGAGCTGCATATGCCGACCGCTGCTGTTGTACTGGCCGCCATCGACGCTCATGTTCAGCGTCACGCCCGGTGTGCATTGCAACTGCACGCCACCGGTCAGCGCCACTTGCACCGTGCCGGTACCCAGAGCCGAACTGGTACCGAAATTCAGCCCACCGTAATTCGAGACACCGCCCACCACCAGGCACCCCGGGGTGATGGTGGCGCTGACCTGAAAGCTCTGGCTGGTGGCGGCCCCCAGCGGCAGCGGCACACTGCCCGCACAGAGCAGGAGCAGCGCAGCACAGCCCTGACGGCGCATGGCATCAGAACGTCAGTTCGACAGCGACGGTGTCGGTGTACGTCCCCGCCGGCAACCCGGCCTTGCCCACCGCCTGACCATAAATATTCACCGTCTGCGCCACGCCGGTGCTGGTCGCCAGGTTGATCGTGCCGTCAATCGGCAGCAGCTGCGAATGCCCGGCATCGGTATAGAAATCGTACGGCACGTAGTTGGCGACACCGTCGTACAACGCACGTGCACCGCCCGGCGATTGACCGTCGTGGGCGCCGGCGCGCACCTTGACCACCGGCGTGGTGCCGCTGGAGCAAAGAATCGACAGCGCCCCGCCGCCACCGCCCAACACCTGCCCGCTGGCAGTGGTAAACAGGCTGTTGGCAGTACCGAAGTTCAGTGCACCGAAGTTCAGCCCGGTGGAGCCACCGGCGCCATTGACCTGACAACTGCTGATCAGGGTCAGGCTGGCGGTGATCTGGCCGGTGACCGTGGTGGCGGCGTGGGCACTGGAAACCAGCGTCAGGCCGAGCAACGACAAACCTATCCTTGATGCAAACGTGCGCATGGTGTCCGTCCTCTACGGGTTACCAGTCGAGCGTCACCGTCAGCGTGTCGGTATAGACACCTGCCGGTACCGCGCGGGTATTCGCCACCACCGTGCCAAAGACCGGAATCGGTATTTGCGCACCGCTGGTGACAGCGAAATTGTGTTGTTGGCCGATGCTGTAGCGTTGGCTGCCGGAGGCATCCAGGAACAGTTGATAAGGCAGGGTCTGGCGTCCGTTGCTCAGGCGGCGGGTGGTGCCGTCGCCGTGGGTACCGCCGTCGATGGTGACCGTGAAACCGGTGACCGAGGGATTGCAGGCCACATTCAGCTTGCCGCTGCTGTCACCGTCGAGACTGGCCTTGATGGGCGAAGTCCAGGTCGGCCCCTGCTGACCGAAATCAAGGGTGCCCAGATTGCTCACCGGAATCGCCGGGGTGGCGCTGTTGGTGACTTCGCACCCGGCGATCAGGATCAGTCGCGCGTTGATCTGCCCACTGATCGCCGCCTGTGCGTCGTCAGCAAGCAACAGCAGCGTACCCGTGGCGATGACCATCCAGTGCTTGCCTGTCATTGCGTCCGTCCCTACTCCTTCAGGATGCTTGCGTCTCCCGCGTTCAACATTGAACGCCCCTTCCCTGCGCAGCCCGCCTCCAGCGGATTGCCTGAAATCCTGCACTTACCAGGTCACGGTGACCTTCACCAGATCCGAATAACGCCCGACCTGTGGTACCTGGGCCAGACGCTCGATCCGCGCATACAGCGGCAGCTCCACGGTGCCGCTGTCCGGCACCCGACCGCTGACCGGTACGTCCACCACCAACGGCACACGGCGCGCCGCGTCCTGATACAGGTGGTACGGAATAGGCTTGCTCCCGGCCGCTCCCGCCATGTAGCGAACCTCACCGACGCCGCCGTGCAGGCCACCGTCGACACGCAGCTGATAGGGTGTGTCGGGGTTGCACTCCAGGCGTGGCAACCGGTGGTTGGTCAGCGCCGCACCCAAGGGCCCGGCCGGATCATCAAGGCGCGCGGTGCTGCCGAAATCCAGCACGCCCAGTTGTTCGATACCCGCCTCGCGCTGCTGGCCGATCAGTTGGCAACCACGCATCACGTCAACGCGGACTTCAACCTGAAGATCCGCCGCATATACCGCGCTCCCAAGTACCCCGAGCAGGCCCACCACCACACGTGCAATCACGGTCCCATTCCTTGGCAGGGAACATTCGGATGACGTTACTGTGTTTCAGGTTAGCAACAGTCGACGAATCCGCCAGTCGATTGGATCCATGGATCTTCCGGGATATGTTTCGAAAGGTTGGCAATACGACGAATTACATCGCTGCAAATAGCTGTACGTTCCACACAATGTTGTTCAGTAATCGCCCATTGTCGACAAGCCGCCATGGAGCCTGACGCCGCCTCTGGTTACACTACGGCGCCGCGCTCCCGGGCGCCGGCCTGATGACTACGGAGTGACTGCACTGTGCCCTCTCGAGCGCCCAAACGATCGCCACTGACCCAACGCTGGTCGGCGCTGCGCCGCTGGTTCGCCAAGGGCCGGCCAGCCAGTGCCGGGCATGACGCCACTGCCCGCTCGATCCAAGAATACTTCCGGCTCAAGGCTCACAGCCAGGGTTACACCCTCAGCCACAGCCAGCAGCGGGTGATCGATTGCATGGCACAACAGGCCAGCCTGTTGTTCGGTGCCAGGCCGCAAACGCCGCCGAGTCTGTACCTGCATGGTGCGGTCGGACGCGGCAAGAGCTGGCTGCTCGAAGGCTTTTTTCAGGCCCTGCCCACCGCGCAGAAACAGCGCGTGCATTTCCATGAATTCTTCGCCCGATTGCATCAGGGCATGTTCGAGCATCGCGAACAGAACGATGCCCTCGGCGTCACCCTCGATGAACTGTTACACGACTGCCGGGTGCTGTGTTTCGACGAATTTCATGTGCATGACATCGGCGATGCCATGCTCATTACCCGGCTGTTCAAGGCCCTGTTTCAGCGCGGCATTGTGTTGCTGGTGACCTCCAATTATCCGCCGGAGGGCTTGCTGCCTAACCCGCTCTATCACGCGCGCTTCAAACCGGTGATCGACTTGATCAACGCACGCATGCACGTGATGGAGGTCGGCGGCCCCCACGATTACCGCAGTCAGGCGAGCAATCATGCGCACCAGGTCTTCACTCAAGGCCATTATGTGTGGCCGGCCACCGCAACCCAGCGTCAGGCGCTGAATCTGCCGCCCGAGGATGCGCCAGCCATGGCTCTGCCGGTGGGCAGCCGCCACATTCAGGCGCGCCTGTGCGAGGCTCGCCGGGTGGCTTTCAGTTTCAACGATTTGTGCGAGCAACCGACGGCGGTGATGGATTACCTGGAACTGTGTCGGCGTTTCGACCAGTGGATCATCGACGACCTGCCGGAACTGGACGAACGCTCGATCGCCGCGCAACAGCGCTTCATCAACCTGATCGACGTGCTCTACGACCAGGACAAACACCTGACCCTGCTCAGCCGCTTGCCGCTGCGCGAGACCCTGAGCGGCGACGCCATCGATCTGGCCCGCACCCGCAGCCGTCTGGGGCAGTTGCAGGAAATCCACTGATCCCATTAATCACCACCGATTACCACTGTGGGAGCGAGCTTGCTCGCGAAAGCGGAGTGTCAGTGACGAATCACTGACTGACAGGACGCCTTCGCGAGCAAGCTCGCTCCCACAGTGGATCAGAGTGTTCTTCAGTGCAAATCCCGGCTTTGCCGTTATCATGTCGCCCATTCCGAGCGCCCGGCGCTTCTTCATTTGATAGTGAACCTCCCCATGCACACCCTTGCTCAATTGCGCGCCGGCGAGTTGTCGGGCATTACCCGGCTGGACCTGTCCTGCGGCCTGACCGAGTTCCCCCGGGAAATTTTCGATCTGGCCGATACGCTGGAGGTGCTCAACCTCAGCGGCAACGCCTTGAGCAGCCTGCCGGACGACCTGCATCGGCTGACCCGCATGCGCATTCTGTTCTGCTCGGACAACCACTTCACCGAGGTGCCGGAGTGCGTCGGCCAATGTGCAGCGCTGACGATGATCGGCTTCAAGGCCAACCGCATCCGCCACGTGTCGGGCGCTGCGTTGCCGCCGCTGCTGCGCTGGTTGATCCTGACCGACAACTGCATCGACACCCTGCCCAGCGAACTGGGCGAGCGCCCGTACCTGCAAAAATTGCTGCTGGCCGGCAATCGCCTGCAAGCGCTGCCGGCGTCGATGAGCCAGTGCCACCGTCTGGAGCTGATCCGCATCGCGGCCAACCAGTTGCGTGAACTGCCGCAGTGGCTGCTGAGCCTGCCGAGCCTGACCTGGGCTGGCATATGCCGGCAATCCGCTGGAAACCGAAGCCGACGCCGCCGCGCTGGAGGCCACGCCGCTGATCGACTGGTCGACGCTGCGTCTGCAACAGCGTTTGGGCGAAGGCGCTTCCGGGGTGATTTCCCGGGCACAGTGGCAACGTAGCGCAGACTCGTCGGTGCCGGTCGCGGTGAAGCTGTACAAAGGCGAGATGACCAGCGACGGTTCGCCGCTGCACGAGATGAACGCCTGCATCACCGCCGGCCTGCACCCGAACCTGATCCGCGTGGAAGGCCGTGTTCACGGTCACCCCGACGGGCAACACGGGCTGGTGATGCAACTGATCGACCCGAGCTTTCGCAATCTGGCGGCATTGCCGAGCCTGGCGAGCTGCTCGCGGGATGTGTATGCCGAAGATTGCCGCTTCAGTGCCGAAGTGGCGCTGAACATTGCCAAGGGCATCGCTTCGGCGGCCGAGCACTTGCATCAACAGGGCATCACCCACGGCGACCTCTACGGCCACAACATTCTGTTGAACGATCAGGGCGATTGCTTGCTGGGGGATTTTGGCGCGGCATCGTTCCATGCCACCACGGACAATCTGGAAACCCGGGCGCTGCAACGCATCGAAGTGCGGGCGTTCGGGGTTTTGCTGGGGGAATTGCTGGCGCGCATCGACTCAGGCTGAGTGCCGAGCGGCGCGAGGTGCTGCAAGCGCTGGAACAGCGTTGCTGTCAGCCGGATGTGCTGACGCGGCCGGGATTTGGCGAAGTGATCGAGGTGCTGGAAAAGCTGTGACTGACACAAATCCTGTGGCGAGGGAGCTTGCTCCCGCTGGACGGCAAAGCCGTCCCAAAAACAACGACTGCTGCGCAGCCGAGCGGGAGCAAGCTCCCTCGCCACAGCTTATCTTTGTAACAAATCAGCCCGCCAGACCGACGAACATGTCCTGCACGTCATCGTGGTTGTCGAGACCTTCCAGGAACGCTTCAACTTCAGCCATCTGCTCGGCGCTCAGGCCGCTGACCGGGTTCTTAGGCTGGTAGCCGAGTTTCGCCGACAACACCGTGAAACCTTGCTCAGGCAGGGCTTTCTGGACGGCATCGAGGTCAGTCGGATCGGTCAGGAACAGGGTCGCGCCCTCTTCACCCGGCTCGAAGTCCTGGGCACCGGCCTCGATCGCGGCCATTTCCGGGTCGGCGTCCGGGGTGTCCGGCGAAGCTTCGATCATGCCGACGTGGTTGAAGTCCCAGGCCACCGAACCGGATGCGCCCAGTTGGCCCTTGCGGAACGCCACGCGGATTTCCGCGACGGTGCGGTTGATGTTGTCGGTCACGCACTCGACGATCAACGGAACCTGATGCGGTGCGAAACCTTCGTACGTCACACGGTGGTATTGCACGGTTTCGCCCAGCAAGCCAGCGCCTTTCTTGATGGCACGGTCCAGGGTTTCCTTGGGCATCGAGGCTTTCTTGGCCTGTTCGACCACCAGACGCAGGTGTGCGTTGGTGGCGGTGTCGGCACCGTTGCGGGCAGCGATGGTGATTTCTTTCACCAGTTTACCGAAGATCTTGCCCTTGGCGTTGGCTGCCGCTTCTTTGTGTTTAACCTTCCACTGTGCGCCCATTACTCACTCTCTTGATCTGTGGCGCCGAGACATCTATTGGCCGACGCGTGGCGCCAAGTTTATACGGCCTAAAGTCGGCAATCGACCAAAAAAATTCTTTGTTGAATCGACATCTTCACCGCGACTTGTAGGGCGATTCTGAAAAGCCCACCAGCCACGACCATTAATGCTCGGGTTTTCGTACCCTCTGCCGTCCGTATTGCCCCACAGAGCCCGTATGAATGCTCAATGACCAGCAAAGCCCGTTCACCCTGACCCTGACCGACGGCCCACTGTGCCTGCCGGTCCTGCGTTTCAGTGGCAAGGAAGCACTCAATCAGCCGTTTCGTTTCGAGATTGAAGTGATCGCCCTGGCCCCGGCCTTGGCGCCGGGCAGCCTGCTGCGACAACCGGCGTTCCTGCGCCTGGGCGACGCTCACGGCATTCACGGCCTGATCCACAGTGTCAGTTGTGAGCATCGCGCCAGCCACCGCATTGGCTACCGATTGACGCTGGTGCCGCATCTGCAACGTCTGGCGCAGTCGCCGCAGCGTCGGGTCTTCGTGCAAGCGAGCGTGCCGGCGATCCTTGCGCAACTGCTCGAAGAGCATGAATTGCCAGCCGACAGTTACCGGATCGAAATGAGCGTCGGCCACTACCCACCACGGGAATTTTGCCTGCAATACGAGGAGAGCGACCTGGCCTTCCTTCATCGTCTGTGTGAGCAGGAAGGCATTCACTATCACTTCGAACATCGCCCGGACGGGCATGTGGTGGTATTTGCCGATGACAACCTGTGCCTGCCGCAAGAACCGCTGGCAGTGCCGTTTGCCGTGACCGACGACACGCCATCACCGCGCATCAGCACGCTGTTACAGCGCCATGACGCGACACCGGTCATGGCCGCGCCCGGCATTCGCAATCGGGGCCAGGCAGTCATCAGCGCAGACGCGGCCAACCACCCCGTACCTGCGCTCACACCGCTCAACCTGTCGAGCGAGCAGCGTCACACCGAACAACGCAGCCGGCGTCATCTGCAGCGCCAGCGCTGCCAGTCGCGCACGATTCGCGGGCGCAGCGATTGCAGCGCACTGCGCAGCGGACATCTGCTGCAGATCAGCGAGCATCCGATCAACGCGTTCAACGAGCAATGGCTGATCACCGAATTGCAGCATCAAGGCCAGCACCCCTCGATCCTCGATCCGACAACGGACGCGCATCGCTATCACAACGATTTCACCGCCCTGCCCTGGTCGACCGATTTTCGCCCGCCCTTGGCGCAGCCGCGCCTGAACATCGGCGGCTATCACCTGGCACGAGTGCTGGGTTCGCCTGGCCAGCCAGCGCCACTGGATGATCGCGGGCGCATCGGCGTCAGCCTGTGGCCGACTCAGACAGCCGAGTCTGCGTGCCTGTGGCTGCCGATCGCGCTGACCGGCGCCGGCCGCCTCGCCCCCCCACCAACTGCCCCGCGGCGGCAGTGAGGTGTGGGTGAGCTTCCTCGACAGCGACCCGGATCGACCGATCCTCTGCCTCGCCCATCCACGCCCGGCGCCACCGAACGAAACGCCACCATCGCGCGACGACAGCCTGTTGCTCGACTGGCTGCTCCACGGGGCCGATCCGTAAGCATCCCAGACATTGGAATTGAGTACAGCTGCCGGAAAGTGGTTGGCCGGGAGGTTGCTATCACGAGCAGGCTAACTCCTGCAGTTGGATTGGATGTGAGCAGTGGGAGGTGGGTCGGCTGTCAGGCCGCCATCGCTGGCAAGCCAGCTCCCACAGGTGGATTGGGTGTGGTCTGTTGGAAATTGGTCGGCCCATAGGCCGCCTTCGCGAGCAAGCTCGCTCCCACAAAAAAAGCAAAAGCAGTCCAGGCAGACCGCATGCTTTTCACCACTCAACAGGATGAGCGTTAGCTCGGCTGCAGCTCTTGATCTTGCCGTGCCGGCCCCATCGGCAGGCTGAGTGGAGGGGTTTATCCGGGGGTGGGAGCGCAGCGACCGTTTGGCGTAGCCAAACGCATCGAGAGGAGGTGCAGCGAAGCAAACCGTAGGCGATGCCCCCGGATGAACCCCGTAACGAAGGAACCCGAGCCTAAGCGAGGGCCGTACGCCGGGGCCAAGACCTTTGCTTCCTTTGGGGCGTTTGCCAAAGGGAGTCGCTGTAAGAGCGAAACCATAAGCCGCCGTTACCGCAGCAACGGATATGTCCCCATAAATCAAAGCCACCATTCACCCCTTGTCAGCCTTCCCCGCCGCCGCCGCAAACTTCGCCAACCGCACATCCAGATGCCGCGGCCGCCGCCCATGGTCCTCAGCCCGCTCCTTGCGCCGAATCGCATTACGCACCATCAACGACCCCAGATACCGAATCGGCTCCGGCGGAAAATACCCCAACGGCCCGTTCACCAAGGGCGAACGGGTCCACGGGTTATCGAGCCCCTGCACCAACGAGGCAAGAATCTGCCCGCCCATGTGACACGGCCCGACGCCACTGCCGGAATAACCAAAGCCATAGAACACATTGCCACTGGCGCTCATCTGCCCAAAAAACGGCAACCCGGTCACCGAACGATCCGACGGCCCGTTCCAGGTCGCATCCACCTTGACCTCGGCAAACGCCGGAAAAAACGCCCCAAAGGCTGCGCCTGAGCAAATCCGCATAGGGCGATGGCTGATCGAACACCGGCAGCATCCGCCCGCCAAACGCGAATGTGTTGCCACCCTTGCCAAGCATGATCCGGCCGTCCGGGGTGTTGTGGTAGTAGTGCACGAAAATCCGCGAGTCGAGCACAGTGACGCCACTGGTCAAACCGATTTCCTGCAACAGATCCGGGCGCGGTTCGGTGATCAGCATGTCGCTGGAAACGATCGCCACGCTGCGTTCGAATTGTGGGAACGCGCGGGCCATCCACGCGTTCATCGCCAGCACCACGCGGTCGGCAATCACGCGCCCATGGGCGGTGTGGATTCGCGCCGGGCGGCCCTCTTCCAGACCGGTCATCGCGGTGTTTTCGTGGATCTTCACGCCCAGTTGCAACGCCACCCGGCGCAAGCCGCGCACCAGTTTGCCCGGTTGCACACTGGCGGCTGCCGGCGAGAACCAGCCTTCCAGATGTTGGCTGGAACCGGCCATGCGCTGTACGTCGGCCACGGGACGCTGGGTGAACGAGTTGATGCCGTTGCGCTCCAGCGCCGCGATCACGGCGTCGGTCGAACCGACCTGCGCCTTGTTGGTGGCGGTGTACAGCGTGCCGTCGAGGCGATAATCGGCATCGACGCCGTACTGTTCGCAGAACTCGCCGATGGCGTGGATGCTGCGCTCGGATTCCTTGACCAGGCGCACCGCCTCCTCGACGCCGAACAGCCGCTCGAGGGTGAAATATTTGGCCGACCACGACAGCGCACAACCACCGTTGCGCCCACTGGCACCAGCGCCGCAGATGTCCGCTTCGATCATCAGCACGTCGAGCTCAGGGTTCTGCTGTTTGAGCATGATCGCCGTCCACAACCCGGTGTAGCCACCGCCGACGATGCACACGTCGGTGCGCACTTCACCTTGCAGCGGCGAACACGTCGGGGATGGGTCGGCCTGCAAGGCTTGCTCGAGCCAAAAAGGTCGCATGGGATTCTCCAGTCAAATAGCCACGACACAGCCTGCCGCGAGCGCCGCAGCAGGCCGCGAGGCAAGGGTTTCAGTTACGCAGGGGTTTGATGGTCAGCGGGCAATTGGGCACAGACGCGCGCGGTTCCATCACCCCGACCGGGCGGCTGTTCCAGTGCGGGATCAGCACCAGCGCCGAAAACAAGGCGCAGCCGGCGAAGACAATGAACACCGTCACCGAATCGAAGTAACCCGGCAGCAATCCGCCGAGCACCGCGCCAACCGAGCCACAACCGTTGACGAAACCGGCCGCGGTGGCACCGGCCTTGGCCTTGCCGAAGTCAATCGCCGCCGCGCCGCTGATCATCGAATCCGGTCCGTACAGGGTAAGTCCCATGACAAACAGCAGCGCCACCACCAGCATCACGCTGCCGGTGTGCAACGCGCCCATGAACAGCGCCAGGGTCACGGTCAGCGCCAGCAAGCTGAGGACACAGGCCGGCATGCGCCGGGCGCCGAACAGCTTGTCCGAGGCCAGGCCGATCATGATCGGCCCGAGCAGACCGGCCAGTTCAAACGAGGTGGGAATGATCGCCGCGCCGACCTTGCCGACACTCGGCATCTGCTCGAAGACAATCACTGGCCCCCACAACAGAATCGCGTAACGCGCCGACTTCAACATGAAGTACGCCAGACCCAGCACCAGCACCGTGCGGTTGCGCAGGATTTCCTTCAACGGCTCCCAGACGCTGAGCTTGCTGCTGGCCTCGGTTTCTTCAGCGCTCATTTCCGGCTCCGGCTCCACGGCCGGCAGGCCGACGTCTTCCGGTTTGTTGCGCTGAAAAATGAAGAACAGCAGCGCCACCGCCGCGACTACCGCGGCGCTGGATATGAACGCCGCGTGCCAGGTGCCGATCAGCGTATACGCCCACCAGCCGGCAAACGGCGAGGCCACCAGACCGCCAAACGCATAGCAGGAGCTCCACAATCCGAGCACCCGCCCGCGCTGCTGCGCCGGGAAGAAACTGCCGAGGTTCTTGCACAATCCCGACCAGCCGGTGGACTGCGCCAGGCCCTGAATCAGCATGCAAGTGGCGAAGATCGGTAGCGTGGCAAAACTGCCCATCACTAACGCCGCCGCGGCGGAAATCAACAGCCCGCCGAGCACCACGACCCTTGGGCCGAAGCGGTCGGCGAGCATGCCCCAGGTGAATTGGCCGATGGCGTAGGCCGCCAGATAGATCGCATCAAGGTTGGCCATGGCCATCTTGTCGAGCATGAAGGTCGGGTCTTCCGCGATGCCCAGTTTGGCCACGGAAAACGCTTTGCGGGTGAAGTAGAAAGCGGCGTACGCGAGCCAGGTGATAGCGAAAATCTGCATGCGCCAACGCGCAAGGGTGCCGATGTGCTTGTTCATTGTGGTTCTGACCTCAGGGTGTGAGTGTGCTGGCAGAATCGTTAAGTAAACGCCTGTGTTTTTTTATTGTTGAGCACTGCGCCAGCGCCCCGTCCCTATGGCGATAGCGGTCAGATGAGTCCTGTTATTGCACGCACAGGCTCATCGCCAGCGTTGCTGCCCGAGCGGGCAGTCAGCGCTGGCGTGAGCGGATCAAAGCAATTACTGTTTAATAAATAAAATCGATTTATCGTATTTCACACATAAGCTCAGCTTGTTGATGGAGGCTATATGTCGGTGTCCCACGCCCAGCTCAAAGCCTTTCACGCCGTGGCTGTACACGGAAGCTTTACTAAAGCGGCCGAACGGCTTTTTCTGACGCAACCGGCGATTTCCGACCAAGTGCGCAAACTGGAGGAGCGCTTCGGTGTGTTGCTGTTTCATCGCAACAAGCGTTCGGTGCGCCTGACCGATCTGGGCGAGCGCTTGCTGGCGATCACCCAGCGGCTGTTTGTGATTGAGGCTGAAGCCCAGGAGCTGCTGCAGGAATCCCAGGCGTTGCAGACCGGCAGCCTGATTCTGGCGGTGGATGCCCCGGTACACGTGCTGCCGCTGATTGCGCGGTTCTGCGAGCGCTACCCGGGAATCAGCGTGAAGATCGAGACCGGCAACACCGATGAATCGCTGTTTCGCCTGTTCAACTATCAGGCCGATCTGGCGCTGCTCGGGCGTGATGTCAGCGATGAACGTCTGCTGTGCGTGCCGCTGCGCAATGATCCAATGGTGGCGTTCGTTTCGCGCCATCATCCGTGGGCCGAGCGTGAGTCGATCTGCCTGGCGGATCTGGATGACACGCCGCTGGTGCTGCGCGAGCACGGCTCGGTGACCCGGCAGACCCTGGAAGAAGAAATGGCCGGCGCCGGGTTTCGCATCCGTCCGGCGATTCAGGTCGAAGGCCGGGAAGCGGCGCGCGAGGCGGTGGTGGTGGGAATTGGTGTGGGGGTTGTTTCGGCGGCGGAGTTCGGCGCGGATTCGCGGGTGTGTGCGTTGCCGATTACCGACTGCACCCGGCGATTGACCGAGACCCTGGTGTGCTTGCGCGAGCAGAGTTCGCGGCGGGTGGTGGCAACGTTTCTCGATATGGTGCGCGAGAGCCTGACCTGACCCACCTCCTGTAGGAG
>NZ_JABULD010000534.1:0-2226 GCF_014060985.1 Pseudomonas sp. MD195_PC81_125 | reverse complement strand
TTGCCAGCGATAGCGGTGGGTCAGCCAACATCAATATTGACTGTCAGACTGCAATCGCTGGCAAGCCAGCTCCCACAGGGTTTGTCTGTGGTTCAGAGGATATTGGAGTAATCCGCCTCGATCCGGTCCAGGCTCAAGTGATTGAGGAAGTTGGAGAAGCACATCCACGCCGACAGCGCGTTCATGTCGCGGAACTGTTCCGGCAGGTATTTCGGCGGCACCACCAGACCTTCATCGACCAGTTGACGCAGGGTACGCATGTCCTCCAGGGTGGTCTTGCCGCAGAACAGCAGCGGTACCTGCTCAAGCTTGCCCTTACGCACGGCCAACTGAATGTAGTTGTAAACCATGATAAAGCCCTTGAGGTAGGACAAGTCTTTGGTGAATGGCAGACCGTTCGGCGTCGAGCCTCGGAACACCCGACTGGCGTTGCCGTAGCTTTCGGCCATTTCGAAACCCTGTTCGCGGAAGAACTCGAACACCTGCAAAAAGTCCGCGCCTTCCTCGACCATGTGAATGGCACGGGTGCGGTTGGTCAGTTTGCGCAGGCGACTCGGGTAGGAGGCAAAGGTGATGATTTCCATGAGGATCGCCAGGCCTTCCTGGGTCACTGTCGACGACGGTGGGCCCTTGGACAGGAAGGTGCAGATCGGCTGGTTCAGGCCGTTAAGCGTGGTGCCGACATGCACCAGGCCTTCGTGGACTTCCAGTGCACGCACGTCGCGGTCGTTGAACAGCGCGTCGGTGCGGATCTTGATGTAGTCGGCGCCTGCTGCCGCGTCGGCGACGATGCCGTCGGACTCGAACACGCGGATGGTTTCCTCGGCCTCGCCGAACACCTTGTTCAAACGGGTTTGCAACAGGTGTACGGCATCCTTGGCGGTGAGGACCTTCGGTTCGTCTTTCAGGTCGCCGCGGCCGTCGATGTTGTTCAGGTAGTCAGACATCATCAGGCCGAGGTCGGCCAGGGTCGGGTCGCCGGCGTGGAACGCATCGGACGCAGCGCCGTACAGCTCTTGCGAGATCAGGCCAAAATCTTCGGTGCCGCGCGCTTCGAGCATGCGCACCACCATCCGGTATTCCTTGCACATGCGCCGCATGATCTGCCCGACCGGGTTGAACTGGCCAAGCTGGCGGGTGATGTCGCGTTCGATGTTCTGGAACTCGAGTTTGACCTTGCTCGAATCGAAACTCAGCGGCCGATTGAGGTAGTAGTCGCGATCCACCGCCGGCATTTCCTTGCCCTTGGCCTTGAGAAAGCCCTTGCGGATGTTCTCGTCCCACTTCACCGCATCGAGCACGCGGATCGGCGTCTGCGCCAGCACAATGCGATCGGACAACGTGCGTATCGTCTGCTGGTAATCGTCCACCCGAAACTCCTGTAGAAAACTGAATTATTTGGCGCGGGCCTGGCGCTGATAGCGCGCGGCCTCGACGAAGACATCGGAATTGGCCGGATCGTCGAGGTAAGCAAAGACCTTGTCGAGGCTACTGTCGACTTGCACGCCGTCGCCGTCGTCCTCGGTCTGGAAAGCCTTGCCGTCGAAGACTTGCTGCTTGATCGCCTGATTGATCTGTTCGAGGTCGAGGTTGTACACCACCAGCTCGTGTTTGTCGGTGAGTTCGAAACCGGCGATGGCGTATTGGCCACCGTAACGCGCCGGCACTTTCGCCGACAGGTACCAGCGGCTGCCGTGGCGCGACACGGTGAACGCGTACGCCTCACGCTCGTGAGGCCGGGCCTTGAACCAGGTGATCGCCTGATAGCGATCATGGCCGACGCGGGTCAGCTCAAGGTTCATCGGCTCGCCCCAGGCATTGGTGCTCGACCACGTGCCCAGCAGGCCCTTGGGCGCCGACTCACTGGCGGGCAGCGGATCCTTGAAAGTCACCAGACAACCGCTGAGCAGCAGGAACGACAAGGCGATCAGCACGCCACGCCAGGCTTTCATTCAATACTCCCATGAACTCGCAATACCTCCCTGTAGGAGCTGCCGCAGGCTGCGATCTTTTGATCCTGATCTCTTAAAGCAAGATCAAAAAGATCGCACCTGCGGCAGCTCCTACATTGGGATCGTGTCAGACGGACAACAGGCTTACACCGAGGCCAGGACCAGATGCATGTACCGCGTCAGAATCCCGAGCATGTCCTGTTCGGCCAAAGGCTCGGCGTCGTTGAGCAGGCCCTGATATTCCATCCGTCCGATAATCGCCGTCAACACTTTG
>NZ_JABULD010000172.1:0-6986 GCF_014060985.1 Pseudomonas sp. MD195_PC81_125 | reverse complement strand
CGCCCTCAACCGCAGCTTGTCTGCAGCATTGATCGCGGAATATCAGGTGCAGTTGCCAGACAAACAATTGCTGCAAGCCAAATTGCACGAGTTCTATGCCATGAATGTCGCAGGGGATGAAGAAGGCTGAGCCATCTGCTTATTCCCAGAAACCATAAGCACCGCACTTTGCGTGATATGGCCTGCGAACGTTTGCCGGTATGATAGGCGCCCCCGCACGTCTGGATTGCGAATACGCCATGACCCTGCAGTACCCAACCATCGCCGATTGCGTCGGCAACACGCCGCTGGTGCGTTTGCAGCGCCTGCCCGGTGCTACCAGCAACACCCTTTTGCTCAAGCTTGAAGGGAATAACCCGGCGGGTTCGGTCAAGGACCGTCCGGCGTTGTCGATGATCACTCGCGCCGAGTTGCGCGGGCAGATTCACGCTGGCGATACATTGATCGAAGCGACCTCGGGCAACACCGGCATCGCGCTGGCCATGGCTGCCGCGATCAAGGGTTACAAGATGATCCTGATCATGCCGGACAACTCCAGTGCCGAGCGTAAAGCGGCGATGACCGCATACGGTGCCGAGCTGATTCTGGTCAGCCAGGAAGAAGGCATGGAAGGCGCGCGCGATCTCGCCCAGCGGATGGAAGCCGAAGGCCGTGGCAAGGTGCTCGATCAGTTCGCCAACGGCGACAATCCTGAAGCGCACTACACCACCACTGGCCCGGAAATCTGGCGTCAGACCCAGGGCACCATCACCCATTTCGTCAGTTCGATGGGCACCACCGGCACCATCATGGGCGTCTCGCGCTACTTGAAAGAGCAGAGCGACAGCGTGCAGATCATCGGGCTGCAGCCGATGGAAGGCTCGGCCATTCCCGGCATCCGTCGCTGGCCGCAGGAGTACCTGCCGAAGATCTATCAGGCTGACCGCGTTGACCGCATCGTCGACATGGCGCAAAGCGAAGCCGAGGACGTCACCCGGCGTCTGGCCCGCGAAGAAGGCATCTTCTGTGGCGTGTCCTCGGGCGGTGCGGTGGCAGCGATGCTGCGCCTGTCCAAAGAAGTTGAAAACGCGGTGATCGTCGCGATCATCTGCGACCGTGGCGACCGTTATCTGTCGACCGGCATTTTCGACGCGGCCAACTGATGGCCAGGCACGAGAGAGGCCTGCGCTTCCAGCCCACCGGCGGCAGCAAGGCCGCGCAAATCCCGACTGGCAAAAAGCAGCGCCTGAGCATCGAGCGCCTGGCCAATGACGGTCGCGGCATCGCGTTTTTCGAAGGCAAAACCTGGTTCGTCCTCGGCGCCCTCGCCGGTGAAGAAGTCGAGGCGCGGGTGCTCGGTACCCACGGCAAAGTGGTCGAAGCGCGCACCGAGCGCGTGTTCAAGGCCAGTGAACTGCGTCGCCCGGCTGCCTGTCAGCACGCCGGCCGTTGCGGTGGCTGCAGCGTGCAACACTTGCCCCATGCCGAACAGCTTGCCCTGAAACAGCGCATGCTCGCCGAGCAGCTGTCGAAGGTTGCCGGGGTCGCGCCTGACGAATGGGCGGCGCCGCTGACCGGAGCGGAATTCGGCTATCGCCGCCGCGCGCGGATCGCCGTGCGTTGGGACATGAAAGCCAAGCAGCTCGAAGTCGGTTTTCGCGCCGCCGGCAGTCAGGACATCGTCGGTATCAACGAATGCCCGGTGCTGGTACAGCCCTTGCAACCGATCATGACCCGTTTGCCGGAGATGCTCCGTCGTTTGAGCAAACCGCAAGCGCTGGGGCACGTCGAGTTGTTCAGTGGTTCTTCGCTGGCGGTGTTGTTGCGACACATGGCGCCGTTGTCTGAAACCGACCTGACGATCCTCAAGGAATTCTGTCAGTTCCATGACGCGCAACTGTGGCTGCATGGCGACGGCGAGCCGCAACCGGTGGATGCCACGCAGTCGCTGGGTTATCGCCTGGAACAGTGGGATCTGGATCTGGCCTGGCGGCCGGGGGATTTCATCCAGGTCAACGCCGGGGTCAACGAGGCGATGGTGGCGCAGGCACTGGACTGGCTGAAGCCGACCGGTGACGAGCGCGTGCTCGACCTGTTCTGCGGCCTGGGCAACTTCGCCTTGCCATTGGCCAAAAGCGTGCGCGAAGTGGTGGCGGTGGAGGGCGTGCAGACCATGGTCGACCGCGCCGCTGCGAATGCCGCTAGCAACAATTTGCATAACACAAAGTTTTTTCAAGCCGATTTATCCCAGCCTTTGACCGATGTCGAATGGATCGGAAACGGCTTTTCTGCGGTACTCTTGGACCCACCGCGTGACGGTGCTTTCGAGGTGGTGCGCAAGCTCGCGACCCTGGGTGCCGAGCGGTTGGTTTATGTGTCGTGCAACCCTGCAACTCTGGCGCGCGATACGGTCGAATTGATCAAGCAGGGCTACCGGTTAAAACGTGCCGGGATTCTCGATATGTTTCCTCAGACGGCGCATGTCGAGGCCATGGCGTTATTTGAAGCGAGCCAGGATGGCTCGTCTGAATCCGTCTGATCTGTCCGCGCAGCGCTCGCTTCAGCCCCGCGAGCGCAAACGGGGCATTAGGGATCAGCGATTTGACGCATTGAATCTGCGTCGTAGGGAAGGTAAAGCAGCATGGTACAGGTGAGAGCACACCAGCCGATCAACACCGACGGCAGTATCAATCTCGAGGCTTGGCTCGATCACGCGGTCAGTGTCGACATGGCACTGGATCGCGAAGCCTTGAAAGAAGCCTGCGAGTTCGCTCGCGAGGCCGAACAGCAGTCCAATGCCAAGAAGAACCTGTGGGCCGAGGGCAGCGGCAGTTTCAGTACGGGCCTGGAGATCGCCGAGATTCTCGCCGACCTCAAGCTCGACCAGGATTCGCTGGTCGCGGCGGTGCTGTACCGCGGCGTGCGTGAAGGCCAGATTGAACTCGCGGCCGTCAGCCAGCGTTTCGGTCCGGTGGTGGCCAAGCTGATCGACGGCGTGCAGCGCATGGCGGCGATCAGTGCCAGCCTCAGCCCGCGCCAGTCGATGGTGATGGGCACCCAGGGCCAGGTGGAAAACCTGCGCAAGATGCTGGTGGCGATGGTCGACGACGTCCGCGTCGCGCTGATCAAACTGGCCGAACGTACCTGCGCGATCCGCGCGGTAAAAACCGCCGACGACGAGAAGCGTAACCGCGTCGCCCGGGAAGTCTTCGACATCTATGCGCCGCTCGCGCACCGACTCGGCATCGGCCATATCAAGTGGGAACTGGAGGACTTGTCCTTCCGTTACCTCGAACCCGATCAATACAAACAGATCGCCAAGCTGCTCCACGAGCGGCGGCTGGACCGTGAGCGCTTCATCAGCGATGTGATGACCCAGCTCAAGGATGAATTGCAGGCCACTGGCGTCGACGCCGACATCAGCGGCCGGGCCAAGCACATCTATTCGATCTGGCGCAAAATGCAGCGCAAGGGTCTGGAGTTCAGCCAGATCTACGACGTGCGCGCGGTGCGCGTGCTGGTGCCGGAAATGCGCGACTGCTACACCGCGCTCGGCATCGTCCACACCCTGTGGCGGCACATCCCGAAAGAGTTCGACGACTACATCGCCAACCCGAAAGAGAACGGCTATCGCTCGCTGCACACGGCGGTGATCGGTCCGGAGGGCAAGGTGCTTGAGGTGCAGATTCGCACCCACGCCATGCACGAGGAGGCCGAGTTGGGCGTGTGTGCGCACTGGCGCTACAAGGGCACCGACGTCAAATCCGGCTCCAATCACTACGAAGAGAAAATCTCCTGGCTGCGTCAGGTCCTCGAGTGGCATGAAGAGCTGGGTGATATCGGTGGTCTGGCCGAACAGCTGCGGGTCGATATCGAACCGGATCGGGTCTACATCTTCACCCCGGACGGCCACGCCATCGACTTGCCGAAAGGCGCGACGCCGCTGGACTTCGCCTACCGCGTGCACACCGAGATCGGTCACAACTGCCGTGGCGCCAAGATCAATGGTCGCATCGTGCCACTCAACTACAGCCTGCAGACCGGTGAACAGGTCGAGATCATCACCAGCAAGCACGGTACGCCAAGCCGCGACTGGCTGAACCCGAACCTGGGCTATGTCACCACCTCCCGGGCGCGAGCGAAGATCGTTCACTGGTTCAAGTTGCAGGCCCGTGACCAGAACGTCGCGGCGGGTAAAACCCTGATCGAGCGCGAACTCAATCGCCTCGGTCTGCCGGCGGTGGATTTCGACAAGCTGGCCGAAAAGGCCAACATGAAAACCGCCGAAGACATGTTCGCCGCCCTCGGTGCCGGCGACCTGCGTCTGGCGCAACTGGTCAACCTGGCGCAGCAACTGGTCGAGCCGGAACGCGGTAACGAACAACTGGAGCTGATTCCGCGCAAGGCGACCGGTTACAAGCCGGGCAAGCGCGGCGACATCCAGATTCAGGGCGTCGGCAACCTGATGACGCAAATGGCTGGCTGCTGCCAGCCGCTGCCGGGCGATGCGATTGTCGGTTACATCACCCAGGGCCGCGGCGTGAGCATCCACCGTCAGGACTGCGCCTCGGTGTTGCAACTGGCCGGGCGCGAGCCTGAGCGGATCATCCAGGTCAGCTGGGGTCCGGTGCCGGTGCTCACCTATCCGGTGGACATTGTCATCCGCGCCTACGACCGTTCCGGTCTGCTGCGTGACGTCTCGCAGGTGCTGCTCAACGAGCGGATCAACGTGCTGGCGGTCAACACCCGCTCGAACAAGGAAGACAACACCGCGCTGATGTCGCTGACCATCGAGATTCCGGGGCTGGATGCGCTGGGGCGTTTGCTGGGGCGGATTTCGCAGTTGCCGAACATCATCGAAACGCGGCGTAACCGTACCCCATAACGCGGTCCCCTGTAGGAGCTGCCGAAGGCTGCGATCCTTTGATCTTGAAAATCAAAATCAAAAGATCGCAGCCTTTGGCAGCTCCTACACGGTTGAGTGAGATTTTGTATGTACAGCCTTGAAGACCTGCTCCACCTGATGAACCGTCTGCGCGACCCGCAGTACGGTTGCCCGTGGGACATCAAGCAAACCTACGCAACCATCGTTCCGCACACCCTCGAAGAAGCCTACGAAGTGGCTGACGCCATCGAGCGCGGTGACTTCGATCATTTGCAGGGCGAGCTGGGCGATCTATTGTTTCAGGTGGTCTATTACAGCCAGCTGGCCCGGGAAGAAGGGCGCTTCGAATTCGCCGGGGTGGTCGACAGCATCACCCGCAAGCTGATCCGCCGTCACCCACACGTCTTCCCCACCGGCGATCTGTATGCGCCGCTGGATGTGCCGCGCCTGAGCGAAGAACAGGTCAAGCAGCGCTGGGAAGAGATCAAGGCCGAAGAACGTGCCGAGAAATCTGCCGCGCCCGAGCAGCTGTCACTGCTCGATGACGTGCCCGCCGCGTTGCCGGCGCTGTCGCGTTCGGCCAAGTTGCAAAAACGTGCCGGGCAGGTCGGCTTCGACTGGCCGGATGCCCTGCCGGTACTGGACAAGGTGCGCGAAGAACTCGATGAAGTGCTCGAGGCCATGTCCGAAAATAATCCCCAGGCGGTGGCCGACGAGATCGGCGATCTGCTGTTTTCCGTGGTCAATCTGGCCCGGCATCTGAAGGTCGATCCGGAAACTGCGCTGCGTGGCGCCAACGCCAAGTTCGAACGACGTTTCCGTTTTATCGAACAGGCATTGCGCGACACCCGTCGTCCCATGGAAGATTGCACCCTCGAAGAGTTGGACGCCCTGTGGGGTGAAGCCAAACGCCAGGAAAAGAATCTGCCCAGCTGCGGCTGAGCCGTTGCCCAAGTGAGTAAGCATTAATGAGCCTTTCCCTTCGCGACCAGTTGCTCAAAGCAGGCCTGGTCAACCAAAAGCAGGCCAAGCAGGTCAGCAAAGACAAGCAGAAGCAACAGCGCCTGGTCCACAAAGGGCAGGCCGAACTGGATGATTCGCAGCAGCGCGCCGCTCAGGAAGCCATGGCCGAGAAGGTCAAGCGCGACCAGGAGCTGAACCGTCAGCAGCAGGAGAAGGCCGAGGCCAAGGCCCGTGCCGCGCAGGTCAAGCAGTTGATCGAAGTCTCGCGTCTGCCCAAGCTGACCACCGAGGACTACTACAACTTCGTTGACGACAAGAAGGTCAAGCGCATCTCGGTCAATACGCTGATGCGCAACAAACTCAGCAGCGGTTCGCTGGCCATCGTGCACCATGCCGGCGGTTACGAAGTGATCCCCCGTGAAGCGGCCCTGAAGATCCAGGAGCGCGACCCGCAGCGTATCGTGCAGCTCAACGTGCAGACCGAAGAGGTCAATGCCGAGGACGATCCGTACGCGGCCTATCAGATCCCTGATGACCTGATGTGGTAAACCGATAAAGCTGTAATAACGACAAACTGTGGCGAGGGAGCTTGCTCCCGCCGGGGCGCGGAGCGGCCCTTGTTTTAAAGCAGGGCCTGCTGCGCAGTCCAGCGGGAGCAAGCTCCCTCGCCACAGGTTCAATATCGCCTAAGCGGATTTCAGATCCCGCTGCTGTTCCTGCAGTTCAAGTTCGGCCTTGTAGTTGTGGGCATCGATCTCGTTGTGGAACATGCCGACCAGCAAGTCTTGTTGATGCACATCCCAGATCCGTACACCGGCGGCTACGCCTTCATGGGACATGTGTGAATCGTCGCGTTCAGTTACTTTTACAGTCATCTGCTAGCTCCAATCTCTGTTATCTGCAGCAAGGCGTGTGCAGGTCTCTGTTATAGAATTTGTTAGCCTGCTAAGTAAACGCTTGATTTGCGCAAGGTGTTGTTGCGGTTTTTGCAACAGTGCTGCAGCCCGCTAAATCCGCGACATTCGGTCGCAGGGTGCAAGGTTTCATGACAGAAGTTTCATCTTGGAAGGTACTGATGTCCTCTGTAGGAGCTGCCGCAGGCTGCGATCTTTTTGACTTTTGATTTTTTAAAAGACAAGATCAAAAGATCGCAGCCTTC
>NZ_JABULD010000122.1:0-10585 GCF_014060985.1 Pseudomonas sp. MD195_PC81_125 | reverse complement strand
TGCGATCTTTTGATCTTTTCAGCGCGAAAGCGCTGCCAGACACTCCTCAATCGAACGCCGCTGTGTCTCGGCATACAACCCCAATTCATCAATGGTCGCACGCCCCAGCGCTTGTTCGAATGCCTGGCGGTTCGAGTGTTCGCCATAGTGTGTCTGCGCAGCATCCCCAAGGTTCGACTGAAAAATCCCCGCCGCACTCACTGGCAGAAAATCTTCGTACACCAACGGTTCAGCTTTCACATGGCCTTCGCGGAGCAAATCCTCCAGCGATGTCGATTTGAGGCTGCCCGCTGCCAAGCCTTTTTCCGTGGGGAAATAGCGAAAATACGCCAGCTCCTGTTCACGCATGCCGTCGACGCTGTCAGGAAATTCGCCAAAGTGTTGGGTCATCAGCGTGTTGTAACGTGCGGCGTTGCCTTCGTTGGGAAAGTCGCCCAGTTCATCGCGCGCGGCGTTCAACAAGCGGTCATACAGCGCCCGGCCTTTGGGTGTCAGCGCCGCACCGCGTTGTTCGATTTCGCCGAAACGCGCGCTGTGGCTACCGCGAGTCTCGTGCTGATCGGTGAAAGCGATCGGCTCGTCCAGCGCTTTGAAACTGGTCTGGCGCAACAGGATCGGGCACTTGCGGCGTGGCGGGCCTTCGATCACCGCTTTCGGGGTGATGCCGTGCACCGGCATCTGCGTCTGGACGATATCGATGTCCAGCGTGCGTGGGGTCAGGTGATTGATGTGCGGGCCTTTGAACGCCACCACATCGGCGATCAGACGGTGCTGGGCGCTGAGGGTCTGGTACTGCGCAGCGGTGACGGTGGCGCTGTGATGCCAGCGAAAGGTTTCCAGTGCCTGCAGGACAAATTGCGCCGCTTCCTCCTCATTCAGCCCACCGGCTGACTCCGCCCGCTCGATCAGATGCAATGCCGCAGGGGTGAAGATCGAACGCTGATTCAGCACCGATTCGGCAAACGCCCGCAGTTCGGGATCCTCGATCAACTCAAGGCGCATTAATGAGGTGAACACCCGAAACGGGCTGACCTGCAGCGCCGCTTCATGCACCGCGCGAAACGCCGTGGAGTGCACCGGCACACCCGCCGGGGTCAGGTCGTAGTAGCCCACCGGTTGCATGCCCATCACCGCGAACAAACGCGCTAGGGTCGCCAGTTCTTTGGCTGTGCCAACGCGGATCGCGCCGTGGCGCTCCATGTCCAGGCGCCCGATTTCACCGGTGCTGTCGAGCTGCCGTGCGAGGTCTGGCTGAGCGGCCAGCACTTCACGGTTGGTCTGTTCCACCAATTCCATCAGCGCGCCGTACAACGGCACTTCTTCGCGGTACATGTCGGACATCGCTTTGGAGAAGCGTTGGCGGATCAGGTCTGGGCTGACGAAAGGCTGCACGGTCATGAAAAAAAATTCCTGCCACGGTCACGTAAAGGATGGAGGAAAAGATCGCAGCCTTCGCCGACGGCGGCAAACGAAGAATCCTACGAACTTCATTCTGCCAACGACTGATCCACCAGTTCGATCCAGTGCAAAACCTGCGTGCGTCCGGCGCCGGCCAGATGATTCTGGCAGCCGACGTTGGACGTGACGATCAGCTCCGGGCGCCCGCTTTCCAGCGCATTGAGGCGGTTATCGCGCAATTGCCGGGCGAGGGTCGGTTGCGTCAGCGAATATGTGCCGGCCGAACCGCAACACAGGTGACCGTCCGGCACGGGTGTGAGATTGAACCCAAGGCGGGTCAGCAGCGCTTCGACTGCGCCGCCGAGTTTCAGCGCATGTTGCAGGGTGCAGGGGCAATGCACGGCGATCCGCCGCTGGCGGGCGGCGCACACTTGCTCCAGAGGTTCGTGAGCGAGCAGTTGCACCAGATCCAGCGTTCGCTCACTGATCTGCCGCGCCTTGTCGGCGTAGCGCGGATCCTGCGCCAGCAGATGCCCGTAATCCTTGATGAACGCGCCGCAACCGCTGGCCGTCTGCACGATGGCTTCCGCGCCGTTTTCCAGCTGTGGCCACCACGCGTCGATGTTTTTGCCGCGCGCGCTCGAGGCCTTTGGCCTGGGCGTCGAGGTGATAGTCCAGCGCGCCGCAGCAACCGGCCTCGGCCACCGGCGTGACGCTGATCCCTAGTCGATCGAGCACCCGCGCCGTCGCATCATTGGTGTTCGGCGACAGGCCCGGTTGCACGCAGCCTTCGAGCAGCAACACCCGCCGCGCATGGCGTGGGGCAGGGCGTGAGCCGGACACTGGGGCGCTTTGCGGCAATTTGCTTTCGAGGATGCGCGGTAACAGCGGCCGGAACGTCGTGCCTACCCGCAGCAGTCCCTTGAATACGCCCGGATTCGGCGCCAGTGCACGCAAGCCCTCGCGCAACAAGCGCTGGGGCGGCAGGGCGGGGCACGGCCTGATCGACCACCGCCCGACCGATATCCAACAGGTTGTGATAGTCAACACCAGAGGGGCAGGTGGTTTCGCAATTACGGCAGGACAGGCAGCGATCCAGATGCAACTGAGTCTGCTCGGTGGCCGGCGCCCCTTCGAGCACTTGCTTGATCAGATAGATGCGTCCGCGTGGCCCATCGAGCTCATCACCGAGCAACTGATAGGTCGGGCAGGTGGCGTTGCAAAAACCGCAATGCACGCAGGTGCGCAGAATCTTTTCCGCCTCGGCCGCACGCGGCAGTTGTCGGGATTGTTCGCTGAGGGTGGTCTGCATGGCTAGAACTCCGCGTACATCCGGCCGGGGTTGAACAGCCCTTGCGGGTCGAGTTGCGCCTTGAGTTGCCGGTGATAACGCATCAACGTGCGCGGCAGCGGCTGGAACGGTGTGTCGCTGGCGCCATGGGTGAAGCAGGTGGCATGGCCACCGAGTTCCTGGGCGAGAATCTGAACGTGCTCGTGATCGGACTTCAGCCAGCGTTGCGCGCCGGCCCAGTCGATCAACTGCTGGCCGGGCAAGTCTTGCGGCCCGAGATTGTTCGGCAGCGACAGGCGCCACAGCGGCAGGCCCTCGTCGAAAAAGCTCAGGCGTTGCTCGTTCAAGTTGCGCCAGAACACCGAGTCCAGCGGCTCGCCGCCGAGTCGTTGATGCGCGGCGGTCACCGAGCCTTCGCCGCCCTCCAGGCGCAGGTACAGGCTTTGCCCGTCATGGCAGGCGCCGCTGATCGGCAACGGTTGCTGGCCCCATTCGGCCAGCCTGGTCAGCGCTCGGGTGCAGTCGATATCGAGGCGGATGCTCAGGCATTGACGCGGTTTCGGCAGGACTTTCAGCGAGACCTCGGTGAGCACGCCGAGACAGCCGAAACTGCCAGTCAACAAGCGCGACAGGTCGTAGCCGGCAACGTTTTTCATGACCTCGCCACCGAACCGCAGGTGCTCGCCAAGGCCTGTGATGACCCGGGTACCGAGGACGAAGTCGCGCACCGAACCTGACCATGGCCGCCGTGGCCCGGACAGTCCGCTGGCGATCATCCCGCCGACGGTGGCACTGTCACCGAAGGCCGGTGGTTCGCACGGCAGCATCTGCCCGGCAGCGTCGAGCGCCGCGAGCAACTCGCGCAGCGGCGTACCGGCGCGCACGCTGACCACCAGCTCGGTCGGTTCATAGCGCACGATGCCGCAGTGCGCGCGGGTGTCGAGCACTTCGCCGGCCACCTCGCGCCCCAGAAACGCCTTGCTGTTGCCACCCTGGATTTTCAGCGGCGTGGCGTTGGCCCGGGCCTGGTTGACCTGATCCAGCAGGGCGCCGCTGGCGTCGACGTCAGCCATCAGAAGCGCTCCAGTTCGGGGAATGGCAGTTGTCCGGCGTGAATGTGCATGGCGCCGAATTCTGCGCAGCGGTGCAGGGTCGGGATGTTCTTGCCGGGGTTGAGCAGGCCTTGCGGGTCGAACGCGGCTTTGACGGCGTGGAACAGGGTCAGCTCTGCGCTGTTGAATTGCGCACACATCTGATTGATTTTCTCGCGGCCGACCCCGTGTTCGCCGGTGATGCTGCCGCCGACGTGCACGCACAATTCGAGAATTTTCCCGCCCAACGCCTCCGCGCGCTGCAGTTCGCCGGGCTGGTTGGCGTCGAACAGGATCAGCGGGTGCATGTTGCCGTCACCGGCATGGAACACATTGGCCACGCGCAAGCCGTATTCGGCGCCGAGGCGCGCGATGCCTTGCAGCACGCCGGGCAATTCGCGACGCGGGATGGTGCCGTCCATGCAGTAGTAGTCCGGGGACAAGCGGCCGATCGCCGGAAAGGCGTTTTTGCGTCCGGCCCAGAAGCGCACGCGCTCGGCTTCATCGCGGGCCTGACGCACCTCGCTGGCGCCGGCCTGCAGCATGACCTCGCGCACCCGCAGGCAATCGTCGTGGACATCGGCTTCGACGCCATCGAGTTCGCACAGCAGAATCGCTTCGGCAGCGACCGGGTAACCGGCGTGGATGAAGTCTTCGGCGGCGCGGATCGCCAGGTTGTCCATCATCTCCAGGCCACCGGGAATAATCCCCGCAGCGATGATGTCGGCCACCGCGCGGCCAGCCTTTTCTACCGAATCGAAGCTGCCCAGCAGCACCTTGGCGACCTGCGGTCTGGGCAGCAGTTTGACCGTGACTTCGGTGATGATCCCGAGCAAACCTTCGGAGCCGGTGAACAGCGCCAGCAAATCGAAGCCCGGCGCATCGAGGGCCTCGCTGCCCAGCGTCAGGCGTTCGCCTTCGATGGTCAGCACTTCGATCTTCAGCAGGTTGTGTACGGTCAGACCGTACTTGAGGCAATGCACGCCACCGGCATTTTCCGCGACGTTGCCGCCGATCGAACAGGCAATCTGCGACGACGGATCCGGCGCGTAATACAGGCCGAACGGCGCCGCCGCCTGGGGATATCGCCAGGTTGCGCACCCCCGGGTTGAACCCGTGCGGTGCGAGCCGCCGGGTCGATGTGCAGGATGTTGTTGAACCGCGCCATCACCAGCAACAGGCCGCTTTCCAGCGGCAGCGCGCCGCCCGACAACCCGGTCGCCGGCGCCACGGGCCACCACCGGCACGTGGTGTTGATGGCAGAGTCTGAGCAGGGTTTGTACCTGATCGAGTCGCCGGGGGCAGCGCCACCAGCATCGGCGTGGTGCGATAGGCCGACAGGCCATCGCATTCGTACGGCTTGAGTTCGTCTTCGCGCCACAGAAGGTCGAGATCCGGGAGGGCGTGCTGCAGGGTTTTCAGCAGCTCAGCCTTGTTCACTTCCGGTAGCGAGCCGTCGAGGCGTTCGTCGTAGAGAATGTTCATTCCAATTCCATTGGCGGACGGGATTACCTGTGGTAAGGAGATTTATCCCCGACTGGCTGCGCAGCAGCCCAACCCAGAACATGCGGTGTGTCTGATTCAGCTTGGTGCTGGAACCGGGGCTGCTCTGCAACCCATCGGGGATGAATCCCCTCACTACAAAGATAGTTGTGGGATTCATCGCTGACTGCCCAGAAACTCTCGATACAACCGCGCAGTATTCCCCGGTTGTTCGACCATCGGCATGTGCCCGACACCGTCCCACACTTCGACCCGCAGATTGGCGATGCCCTTGCTCCACACCGGCACGCTGCTGACGTCGATCAAGCGGTCCTTGCGCCCCCACAGCAGTAGCGCCGGGCATTTGATCTCGGCCAGTTTCGGTTCCATCGGCGGGCTGGCGCGAAAGTCGCGGAAGATCTCTTCCAGCTCATCACGCTGGCGTTGGTAACGTTGGGCGATGGCGTCCAGCACCAGCCCGGGTACCCACGGTGGCGAGGCCATGGTCATCGCATAAAACTGGCGGAATTCTTCCCGGGAGTTGATCAGGAACGGGTTATGCCCACGGGCCAGATGGCGTTCCATGTCGCTGGCCTGCGGTGCGGTGACGCCGGCCGGGTCGATCAGTGCCAGTGAGGCAATCCGGTCCGGGTAGGTTGCCGCCAGCCACGCTGCGATGTAGCCGCCCATCGAGTTGCCGATCACGTGGACTTTCTCCACACCGCACACGTCGAGCAGCTGGATCATGCGCTTGGCCTGCAGCGCAATGTCATAGCCGCCACCGGCCTTGAAGCCGGTTTCACCGTGGCCGGCGATGTCCGGAATGATCACCCGGTACTGGCGGACAAAGTGCCTGGCGAAGCGCAGCCACAGATTTTTCTCGGCGCTGTAGCCGTGCAGCATCAGGATCGCGCTGGCGGCTTCATAAGGCCCACCTTGCCAGGTCGAGACCGTCATTTCGGCAATCGGCACTTCGATCTTGTGCAACTTGTACATCCTGGCCTCGAGCGCCGTGCTCAGGTCATACAGCCAATGGCCGATCGCCGGATAACTCAACCAGCTCCAGGCCACGAAAACCGCGAGAGCGACAAACAGCACAAGCATCGACGTCTTCCTTTTACGTGTTCAGGACAGAATGTGGTCAGCCGGTTTCAGCGCCCGGGTCAACCGGTAGTAGCTGAAACTGAAGCCCGGAAATATCGCGATCACATGACCGCTCTTGCTTTGATACCAACTGTGACAGCCGCCGGACTTCCACACCGTGCGCTCCATCTCACGGTGGATCATTGCAGTGTAGGTACGTTCCGCGTCGGGGCGCACTTCGATGCTGCGCAATCCTTTTGCCTGCAGGGTGTGGATACAGTCGAGGATGTAGTTCATCTGCGCCTCGATGATGAACAGCGCCGAGGTATGCCCGATGCCGGTGTTGGGCCCGGTGACGATGAACAGGTTGGGAAAGTCCGGCAGGCTGGTGCCCAGGTAGGCGCGCGGGTACTGCGCCCAGGCGTCCTTGAGTTGCACGCCGTGCTTGCCGGTCACCGGGTAGGAGACCACGCCGTCGGTGGCGTCGTAGCCGGTCGACCAGACAATCAGGTCGACATCGATGTGCTGGCCATCCTGGGTGACGATGCCGGTTTCATCGAGCGCGGCGATGCCTTGCTCGCGGCTGTGCAGGGTGACGTTGGGTCGGGTCAGCGCCGGGTAATAGGTGCTGGAAAGCAGGATGCGCTTGCAGCCGATGGTGAAGTCCGGGGTGAGTTTTTCGCGCAACAGCGGGTCCGGCACCTGTTGCTTGAGAAAACGCAGGGCCTGGCGCTGGACCAGGTGAATCGCCGGTTTCGAATATTTGAAGGCGATGACCCGTGTTTCGAATTGCCAGTAAAGCAGCCAGCGCAGCAGCTTGTAGGCCGGTTTCACTCCCAGCAGCCAGCGCTGCAAAGGCCCGAACCGGCGATCGGCGCGCGGCAGCACCCAATGTGGTGTGCGCTGGAATACATGCAGTTGTGCGACCTCGGGGGCAATCGCCGGAATGACCTGCGCGGCACTGGCGCCGCTGCCGACGATGGCCACGCGTTTACCGCGGTAGTCGTAGCTGTGATCCCAATTGTTTGTATGAAAAGTCTGGCCCTGAAAGCGATCCTGGCCGGGGAAGGGTGGGATCACCGGTTGGCTCAACGGTCCGGAGGCGTTGATCACGAACTGCGCGCAGAACATCCCCTTGTTGGTGTGCACCGCCCACTGCCTGGCGGCATCATCCCATTCGATGCGTTCGACGTTGGTTTGCAGTTCCACGCGTTCGCGCAGGCCGAAGCGTTCGATGACGTGTTCGGTGTATCGGTGCAGTTCAGGCTGGGCGGCAAACATCTGCGTCCAGCGGTACGGCGCGAAGGACAGCGAGTACAGCGGTGAGGGCACATCCACCGCTGCGCCGGGATAGGTGTTCTGGCACCAGGTGCCGCCGAAGAACGTCCTTCGTTCCAGCAGGCGAAAATCGTCAATGCCGGCCTTGAGCAAATTGACCGCCGCACATTGGCCGCCAAATCCGCTGCCGATGATCAACACCTGGTAGGTCCGCATGGGTCTCCTTCTTATAGTCGTTTCACCGTTTTCATCCTTTCAGGTATAGCTAAAAATTCGCCGAGTGTGAGCGGGCGGCTGGGCGGTGATGGCTATTTAACGGCTGGCTGATAGACTCCCAGCACATCGGTCTGACGGTGTGCGCAGGTTCCGTTGAGTGGTCGAGGCCCTTATGCGAAACAAGGGGGGAAAGGGACTTTCACTGGCCAGGAGGCTTTATACATCGCGAACCCTCGGCCTGGTGCTGGGGTTGTTGTGCGTGAGCGTGGCGATGTACCCGCTTGACCCGTCGCCGTGGGTCTGGGCACTAATGCTGTTCAATGGCCTGGTCTGGCCGCATCTGGCGTTTCAATGGGCCCGTCGCTCCAGCGTTCCCTACCATGCTGAACACCGCAATCTGTTGATCGACGCGTTTATGGGCGGCTTCTGGGTCGCCGCCATGCAGTTCAATCCGTTGCCCAGTGCCACCACCGTTTCGATGATGGCGATGAATAACGTCGCCATCGGTGGCGTGCGTTTTCTCGCGGCGGGCCTGGCGGCGCAGGTCCTTGGAATCGGCGTCGGCCTGGTGGTGTTCGCCCCGGCGTTCATCCCGCCCACCTCACCTTTACAGCTGTATGCCTGCCTGCCATTGCTGATGCTGTACCCGTTGGCGCTGGGCTGGATCTGCTTTCGCCAGGCCTACACGCTGGGCCTGCACAAGCGTGAACTGCTGGCCCTGAGTCGCACCGACAGCCTGACCGGTCTGCTCAACCACGGCGCCTGGAAGGATCAACTGGACATCGCTTTTCAACGTTGCCGTCGACAGCAACAGGGCGCGGCGATTGCGTTGATCGATATCGACCACTTCAAGTCGATCAATGACACGTATGGGCATGTGGCGGGTGACATCGTCCTGCGCCAGTTGAGCAAAATGCTCAAGCAGAACCTGCGCGCTGCGGATATCGCCGGTCGCTACGGCGGCGATGAGTTCTGCGTGATTCTGCCCGACCTGCCGCTGTTCAATGCGGCGCAGGCGATGGAAGCCTTGCGCGAACGTTTCGCCACCCTGGGTTATGAACAGAACCCGGCGCTCAAGGTCAGCCTGAGTATCGGTCTGGCGGCTTATGATCCGGCGCATGGCGACGCGACCCGCTGGCTCAATGATGCGGATCAGGCGCTGTACGAGGCCAAGGCGACCGGGCGCAATCGGGTGATTTGCAACAGTGACGACCTGCCGAAACAGGAACTGCTCGATTCGGTCTGACTGCTCACCACATTCACCTATGCGAGCCGGCTCGCTCCTGGAAGTGTTCGGTGTCGGCGGCTCCGGTGTCGCATCCGCTATAGAGCCTTGCGTCGATGTCAGGTACGGTTTGAATCCCCCGACGCGAAACAAGGATCGATTCATGACGTTCTCATTTCCCCGCTCCCTGCTGGCCGCCAGCCTCGGCCTGTCTCTCGCCTTCAGCGCTGCCGGTGCCTTCGCCGAACCGCACAAGCAAGTGCTGGCCGATGCCGAGCAGTATCAGCCTGAAGCCCTGAAACTGCTGGAGCGGCTGGTCAACATCGACTCCGGTTCCGGCTATGAACCGGGCCTCAAACATGTCAGCGAGATCGCCATCGACGAGCTGAAAAAAACTCGGCGCCACCATCGAGCTGGTGCCCAACACCCCGGAAAAAACCAACCACGTGCTGGCCACTTTCAAAGGCACCGGCAAGGCGAAAATCCTCTTGATGGCGCACATGGACACGGTGTTCAAGGAAGGCTCCGCCGCCGAGCGCCCGTTCCATATCAAGGACGGCCGCGCCTACGGGCCGGGGGTGATGGACGACAAGGGTGGCATCGTCGCCGGGATCTACGCGCTGAAGATCCTGAAGAACCTCGACTTCAAGGATTACGCGCAAATCACCTTCCTGCTCGATGCCAGCGAAGAAACCGGCTCGGACGTCGCCACCGACCTGATCAAGAAAACCGCCAAGGCCCACGACGTGACGCTCAACCTCGAACCGGGGCGTCCGGCCGATGGTCTGGTGGTGTGGCGCAAAGGCAGCGCAACGGCGCTGGTCGAGGTCAAGGGCAAGGCTGCGCATGCGGGCGTCGCGCCGGAGCTGGGACGCAACGCAGCGATGGAAGCGGCGCACCAGATTCTGCAACTGGGCAAACTCGGCGACGAAGCGAAGAAAACCACGATCAACTTCACTGTGCTCCAGGCCGGTGATCGCACCAACGTGATTCCCGATCACGCCACCGCCAAGGCTGACGTGCGCGCGGCCGTGCCGGAAGAATTCGACCGGATCGAGAAAGACCTGGCGCGGGTCTCGCAGGACAAGCTGATCGCGGAAACCGAAGTCACTACCAGCCTCAAACGCGGCTTGCCGCCGATGCCGCAAACGGCGGAGTCGGATCGCTTGATGGCGATGGCCCAAGGGATTTACGGCGAGATCGGCCGCAAGCTGACCGAAGAGGGCAGTGGTGGTGCGGCGGATGCCAGCCTGTCAGCCGGCGTGGGCACACCGACGCTGGACGGTTTCGGGATTGTCGGCGGCAATATTCATACGCCGGAGGAGTACGCTGAAGTGGCGAGCGTGGCGCCGCGGATTTATCTGTTGTCGCGGATGATCATGGAATTGGCCAAATAGTCACAGTCTGAACATTGTTCAGTGCTGAGGCGACCGGCCCCATCGCTGGCAAGCCAGCTCCCACAGTAGAACTTCAGTGGACGCAGTATCTGTGTTCGACACCGATCAAATGTGGGAGCGAGCC
>NZ_JABULD010000181.1:0-3671 GCF_014060985.1 Pseudomonas sp. MD195_PC81_125 | reverse complement strand
TCCCCCGATGGGCTGCGCAGCAGCCCCAAGCTTTTTGAGGGCCGCTACGCGCCCCATCGGGGATAAATCCCCTCACCACAAAAGCCCGCTTCCACAGTCTCCGGTGTTTTTTCAGTAAATTTTTATAAGAGAAAGGAGTGACACCATGCTGGTGATGCGCCCTGCGCAAATGGCTGATCTGGGCGAGGTACAGCGTCTGGCTGCGGATAGCCCGATTGGTGTCACTTCCTTGCCGGATGACGTGGAACGTCTGAGCGACAAGATCGCTGCAAGCGAAGCCTCGTTTGCTGCCGAAGTGAGCTTCAACGGTGAAGAGAGCTACTTCTTTGTTCTTGAAGACACCGCCACCGGCAAACTGGTCGGCTGCTCGGCTATTGTCGCCTCGGCCGGTTACTCGGAGCCGTTCTACAGCTTCCGCAACGAGACCTTCGTCCACGCCTCCCGCGAGCTGAAGATCCACAACAAGATCCACGTGCTTTCGCAATGCCACGACCTGACCGGCAACAGCTTGCTGACCAGTTTCTACGTGCAGCGTGAACTGGTGGGGTCGCCGTGGGCCGAGCTCAACTCCCGTGGTCGCCTGCTGTTCGTTGCCAGCCACCCGGAGCGTTTCGCCGATTCGGTGGTGACCGAGATTGTCGGCTACAGCGACGAGAACGGCGACTCGCCATTCTGGGATGCAATCGGTCGCAACTTCTTCGACCTCAACTACGCCGAGGCCGAGCGCCTGTGTGGCCTGAAGAGTCGCACGTTCCTCGCCGAACTGATGCCGCATTACCCGATCTACGTGCCGCTGTTGCCGGATTCCGCGCAAGAAGCGATGGGCCAGGTGCACCCGCGTGCGCAGATCACCTTCGACATCCTGATGCGCGAAGGCTTCGAGACTGATCACTACATCGACATTTTCGACGGTGGCCCGACCCTGCATGCACGTGTTTCGGGGATCCGTTCGATCGCCCAGAGCCGTGTGGTGCCGGTGAAGATCGGCGAGCCGGTCAAAGGTGCCGGGCGCCAGTATCTGGTGGCCAACGCGCAGTTGCAGGATTACCGCGCGGTGCTGCTGGAACTCGATTACGCGCCGGGCAAACCGGTGACCCTGGATCTGGAAGCAGCCGAAGCCCTGGGCGTCGGTGAAGGTGCCAGCGTGCGCCTGGTGGCGGTTTAACGCCTTAGCGAGTTTCACGGGTGGCGAAGGCGGCCCGTTTGAGGAGATAGCATGATTGTTCGTCCCGTACGCAGCAGCGATTTATCCGCGCTGATCGACCTGGCCCGCAGCACCGGCACCGGCCTGACCACGTTGCCGGCCAACGAAGAACGCCTGACCCACCGGGTCGGCTGGGCCGAGAAGACCTTTCGCGGCGAAGCCGGTCGTGGCGACGCGGACTACCTGTTCGTGCTCGAAGACGACAACGGTCGCGTGGTGGGGATTTCCGCCATCGCCGGCGCGGTCGGTCTGCGTGAGCCGTGGTACAACTTCCGCGTCGGCCTGACCGTCAGCGCCTCGCAAGAACTGAACATTTATCGCGAGATTCCGACGCTGTTCCTCGCCAACGACCTGACCGGCAACTCCGAGCTGTGCTCGCTGTTCCTGCACGCCGATTACCGCACGGGGCTGAACGGCCGCATGCTGTCCAAGGCGCGCATGCTGTTCATCGCCGAGTTTCCGGAACTGTTCGGCAACAAGATCATCGCCGAGATGCGCGGCGTCTCCGATGAAGCCGGTCGTTCGCCGTTCTGGGAAAGCCTCGGTCGGCACTTCTTCAAGATGGAATTCAGCCAGGCCGACTACCTGACCGGCGTCGGCAACAAGGCGTTCATCGCCGAACTGATGCCGAAATTCCCGCTGTACACCTGCTTCCTGTCGCCGGATGCGCGCAACGTCATCGGTCAGGTGCACCCGGACACCGAGCCGGCGCTGGCGATGCTCAAGAGCGAAGGTTTCAGCTATCAGGGCTACGTCGATATCTTCGATGCCGGCCCGGCCATCGAGTGCGAAACCAGCAAGATCCGCGCAGTCCGCGACAGTGAAGCGCTGGTGCTGGCGATCGGTACGCCGGGCGAAGACGCCACGCCGTTCATCATCCATAACCGCAAACGCGAAGACTGCCGCATCACGGCTGCCCCGGCCCGTCTGGCCGCCGGCACGCTGGTGGTCGATCCGCTGACCGCCAAACGTCTTCAACTCAACGCCGGCGATCAAGTGCGCGCCGTGGCGTTGTCTGCTGCTCGGGAGTCGAAATAATGAATTCGCTATACATCGCAGGTGAATGGCTGGCCGGTCAGGGCGAAGCCTTCCAGTCGCTGAACCCGGTGACCCAGCAAGTGCTGTGGTCGGGGGAGGGCGCCAGCGTCGCTCAGGTCGAGTCCGCCGTGCAGGCGGCGCGTCAGGCCTTTCCGGGTTGGGCGCGGCGTTCGCTGGATGAGCGCATCAGCGTCCTCGAAGCCTTTGCCGCCGCCCTGAAAAACCACAGCGACGAACTGGCCCGCACCATCGGCGAGGAAACCGGCAAGCCCCTGTGGGAAGCCGCGACCGAAGTCACCAGCATGGTCAACAAGATTGCGATCTCGGTGCAGAGCTACCGCGAACGTACCGGCGAGAAGAGCGGCCCGCTGGGCGACGCCACCGCCGTGTTGCGCCACAAGCCGCACGGTGTGGTGGCGGTGTTCGGCCCTTACAACTTCCCGGGCCACTTGCCGAACGGCCACATCGTGCCGGCGCTGCTGGCCGGTAACAGCGTGCTGTTCAAGCCAAGCGAGCTGACGCCGAAAGTCGCCGAGCTGACGGTCAAGTGCTGGATCGAAGCCGGTCTGCCGGCCGGCGTGTTGAACCTGCTGCAAGGCGCTCGCGAAACCGGTATCGCCCTGGCGGCGAACCCGGGCATCGACGGTCTGTTCTTCACCGGCTCGAGCCGTACCGGCAATCACCTGCACCAGCAGTTTGCCGGGCGTCCGGACAAGATCCTCGCGCTGGAAATGGGCGGCAACAATCCGCTGGTGGTCGATCAGGTCGCTGATCTGGACGCAGCCGTTTACACGATCATTCAGTCGGCCTTCATCTCCGCCGGCCAGCGCTGCACGTGCGCGCGTCGTCTGCTGGTGCCGCAAGGCGCGTGGGGCGACAGCCTGCTCAAGCGTCTGGTGGACGTCAGCGCGACCCTCGAAGTCGGTGCGTTCGATCAACAGCCGGCGCCGTTCATGGGCTCGGTGATTTCCCTTGGCGCGGCGAAAGCGCTGATGGATGCCCAGCAACATCTGCTGGCCAATGGCGCGGTGTCGCTGCTGGCGATGACGCAGCCACAAGCGCAATCGGCCTTGCTGACCCCGGGCATTCTTGATGTGACCGCGGTGGCCGAGCGTCCGGATGAAGAATTGTTCGGCCCGTTGCTGCAAGTGATCCGCTACGCCGATTTCGCTGCGGCGATCGCTGAGGCCAACGATACCGCTTATGGCCTGGCGGCTGGCTTGCTGTCGGATTCCGAAGATCGCTATCAGCAGTTCTGGCTGGAAAGCCGCGCCGGTATCGTCAACTGGAACAAACAGCTGACCGGTGCCGCGAGCAGCGCGCCGTTCGGCGGTGTCGGCGCTTCGGGCAACCATCGCGCCAGTGCTTACTACGCGGCGGATTACTGCGCGTACCGGTGGCCTCGCTGGAAACCCCGAGCCTGACGTTG